>DTYX01000118.1 GCA_012961655.1 Candidatus Poribacteria bacterium | reverse complement strand
TACTTTTTAACAATGATACAAATTTCAAGCGGAAAATTCCATTGATTTCATTGCGCCTCTACCCCCAGTAAATTTTCACCAGCAATCGCCTTCGGCTTACGGAATTTCGACCTACAATCATAATTTACAATGTACTAGCCTCCCTCATCGAGGTGGAGGAACACTGTCCCCCTCCCTTGCTGTTCCCTTTTGCCTCTTGCCCCTTAACCCTCCATCGTCTCCTCAATGCGAATGTCGCCTCTTTCGGAATGACCCTATGAGGATATTTCGGTTTTTGACACTGTTTAATCTGCGTGGTATAATTTTTCCGATTCTGAAAAGCTGAGAAGACAATGTTATGACTAATAAAATATTGATTAAAGATAAGTTTCTTTTTCTTACTCATCAAAGCTAATTGAAAGGATTCCTCTTCCGCTACGATATATCAATGAAAAATTCATATATGCTACGAGGAAACAGAGTTTATCGCCTCTGGGTTTCCCGTAGCTAAGACAAGGAGAACTGACATGGAACATGAATTAACCGTCGATTATCAAGACGACATTGGAACATTGAAACCCTTTCCACAGAGGATGACAGTTTTTTCGCGAGTGCAATGGGATAAAACTTGTATTGGATATGGTAAGAAGGAGCAGAGCACAACCAAAGGTAAGCCGGGTTATTCGCGCCTAGACCTTGCTTTGCAATCTGCTTCTCGGACAATTCAATCCAAAGTCGGATATTCCAAAGAAGAGATAAAGGATACTGAACGATATGAACCGCAAGATGTCTCTGAGTTTACAGAACAAGTAAAAAACGCCGCGAGACTATATGGCGCGGCGGCGGTCGGAATCTGTCAATTGAACCCTCTGTGGTTGTATGCCAATGACCAGGGCGAATCGGTTAGCCTTCCTGAAGGAGTTGATAAAGCAATTGTTATCGCAGTTGAGATGGCACGAGAGTGGGTTGCCTTATCACCCACAGCCGGAGGCGCAGCCGCTAGCGGCAATGGCTATTCCAAAATGGCATTTACCGCGGCGTGTATGGCCGAATTCCTGAGAAATTTGGGCTTGCAAGCTATGGCATCTGGCAACGATACTGCACTAAGCATCCCGCTTGCTATTGATGCTGGCTTAGGGGAGTGCGGTAGAAACGGTTCGTTGATTACGCACCAATTTGGCTCAAGAATCCGTTTGTGCAAAGTATTCACTGACGCACCGCTGCAACTTGATGAGCCGATTGAATTTGGGATAATCAGATATTGTGAAACTTGTCAAAAATGCGCTGAAGCTTGTCCAGCTCAAGCAATTCCCTACGGAGAACGCACTATCGAAGGAGTATGTTCTTCCAACAATCCCGGCGTTTTGAAATGGCACACACACGCTGAAAAGTGCCTGAATTTCTGGCGCGTCAATGGAGTCAGTTGTATGAACTGTATCAAGAGTTGCCCTTTCAGCAATGTTTGAGAAAATTTCCAGGTATACAGGAGATATGTCAAAATGTTAAGAAAGATGTTGATTTTGTCATTCAGCTTTATATACTGCCTCGCTCTCAGCATAGTTGTGACGAATCTGAGTGAGGCCATCCCCAAACCAGAATCCATAATAGGCGCATGGCTTTTTGATGAAGGGAAAGGGGATGAAGTGAAGGATTCATCGGGAAAAGAGAGAAACGGAAAAATTATAGGTAATGCCAAATGGATTAGCGGTAAATTTGGCAAGGCTTTAGAGTTTACCCCTGGCAACAAAGTTGAAATCCCACATGCGGACGACTTCACCACCTCCACTTTCACACTTATGGCATGGATTAATATTCCCAAAGCCACAGGTCAATGGCATTCCACTTCATGACCTCCATTTCGCTGGCCCCAGCACGATTCTGATAAATGTGTTTGGCAGCCGCAGATTGACTCATTCTACACTGGTCGGTATGTCCCAGTTGTGGTTTATAGACAGAGCCTACCGCTCTAATCCGATGCCCCACCAACTGGAGACCTTCAAAATCTCAGAGAGGCTCGGGGTTCAACCCAGAGGATTTATCTTCGCGCTGATTGTCGCCAGCTTCTTCTCTGGGCCGATGGCGATTTGGACGTTGCTACATCACAGCTACAAAATCGGCATTCAGAACGCGGCTCCCGTGAACATATACTTTGGCCATGAGACATGGGCTAGATTCCAATCGTGGTTGAATACCCTCAGCACAACCAATATCCAATCCGTTATATTTACCCTTTTGGGACTTGCTTTCACTCTCATCCTTATGCTCGGGCGAATGAGATTCCTCTGGTGGCCTTTTCATCCTGTGGGTTATGCCGTTTCAGGAAGCTGGCAGATGAATTGGGGATGGGGTTCTTTTTTCGGAGCTTCTGCACGTCCCGCGATTCCGAAACGAATGAATTCGTTACTACAAAAGCGTAAGTTTATTTTTCAAAATTTATTAGTTGCTTGTCCCTCAACGACAGTTATAATTTGATTTGCCTTCACATTCTCTATCTTCTCAACAATTCCACTTGGCCAGCGAATTTTGACGAAATCAACTTTATCGGCTTTGCCCAAGCCGATAAAGGCGCGCATATCGCTCTGGCAAAGAAAACTGGAGCCGCTTCTGATTTCACGAATTTGCATTTTTCCGCCTGCGGATACTGTGATTCGCGCGCCGATGCCATCGCGATTGCTCTTGACGCCGACCGTTTTTATCATGAGCCAGTTGTTTTTGTTGCCACCGTTGTTGCGGAGCAGATTAGGCGGTTGATTCACATTGGTAACGAGAATATCCATGTCGCCATCGTTATCGTAGTCTCCGAACGCCGCCCCTCGGCTGACTTGTTTAATTAGCAGCCCTGACCCAGCCATGTTTGAGATGTCCGAAAATGTCCCATCACCATTGTTTAAAAACAACTGATTCTGCTGATTGTATGTACCGATAGGGTCAAATTGTTCGATGTTGCCATCGACGTGTCCGTTTGCGGTGAAAATGTCGAGGTCGCCATCATTGTCGAAATCGACCAAATCGACTCCCCATTCGAGATACGGCAATGTCTGTTCGCCGATGCCAGATGTAAAGGTAACATCGAAGAAGAATCCATCATGGGTGTTGCGATACAAACTGGTGGTTTGGTCTTGAAAATTAGTTACGATGATGTCCAGATATCCATCGTTGTCATAGTCGACGAAATCCGCCCCCATGCCGTTGAACGCCATTCCGCTTTCGCTCAATGCTACTCCAGCCATCATCGCCATTTCAGTAAAGGTTCCATCAGAATTATTGCGATAGAGAAAATTTGGGGTGGTATCGTTCGCGACGAATAGGTCTAAATCGCCGTCGTTGTCGTAGTCCCCCCATACCGCTCCAAATCCCTTACCGGCGTTATACAAGCCGGCGGATTCCGTCACATCGGTAAATGTCCCATCGCCGTCGTTTCGATACAAAATATCGGGGACGCCTTCATAACTTTCAGGTCCGCAGTAGACCCGAATACCTCTGCTACTGCATTTTGGATTCTTGTTTAAATCGAACACAACATAGTTTGACACGAACAGGTCTAAATCCCCATCGTTGTCATAATCCGCAAAAGCGCAATTTGAACCCCACCTTTCATCTCCCACGCCGGCAATACCGGTGACATCGGAAAAGGTACCGTCGCCGTTGTTGTGGTACAATACGTTAGCCTCGAAATTGGTGATGTACAAATCCTGATAGCCATCGTCGTCGTAATCGCCGACGCAACATCCAAAGCCATATTTAGTGTCTCCGACGCCGGCAATATCGGTTACATCGGTGAATGTACCATCTGAATTATTGCGGTACAACGCGTTGCGCGGGGGGGTTGCTGACGTAGCGCCGGGAAGATTTGCCCCGTTGACGAAGTAGATATCCAAATCGCCGTCGTTATCGTAATCGAAAGACGCCGCGCCGGCGCCGGTTGGTTCGAGGTAGTATTTCTGCCCACTGCTGCCGTCGTTATGTCGGAAGGTGATTCCCGCAGCTTGGGTTACATCCATAAATTGCATTTCATTTTCTTGCGCCTTACCTTCCCATCCAAATAGTAGGATGGGGGAAAAAACGAAGGCGAATACCCTTAGATAATTTTCAACAATTAAGGCAATATTTAATTTGGACATATCGTTTCTCCTTTCCGGTTTTTTCTATTCAATTATTACGTGTTTATTGAATGGAACCCGAAAAGTGGAGCTATCAGGATAAAGGAAGGCGGCACCAATCTGGCTACAGAGAAAGAACTCAAGCGCGTTGAAAATGAGCATACCCGCGCGGTCATCTCACCGAATGGCTGGAAACTGTGTCTAAGCGACGCAGACAAATGCCAGTTGTTTAACCTGAATAAAGACCCGGGCGAAACCAAGAATCTCTTCGACTCAGGACAACACCAGGACCTCATCAATCGACTGACAGAGAGGATTCACCAGTGGCAGGAAAAAGCGCGGGATAAGGTGAAGGTATAGGAACTAAAAGCAGGACAATTTTTGGGCTATACAATCTTTTGATTTTCACCACATATTATGACAATTTGTTATTACTAGCTCCCCGCCTGCGTATTAGCGGAGGGTATGATTGTATCTTATGCGAAATTAATCTATGATGGAATATCTTTTAGTGGGACTATATACCAATGGAAATACTCGGATTCATCTGGTACGAGTATCAAACTACCGGGAAAATTCCGCGCAGTCTTTGATACGAATATTATCATGGCTGCTCATTTAACACAGAATCCTCGAAGTCCAACTCGTGAATTGTTGGATCGCTGGAAGAAGGAGGAATTTGAGGTGATAGAGAGAGTTGTGGTGCAGGTTTCCTAACCTGCATCGCGCATCGCAAGTTGGAAACTTGCTTACCAT
>DTYX01000117.1 GCA_012961655.1 Candidatus Poribacteria bacterium | reverse complement strand
TGAATCTTCTTGATTACCGAATTAAGTTCTGAAAAGCAAACAAAGGGGGATTTTAACGTTGAAATCTAACATTGTCAAGCTAATATGAAAAATCTAATCACCGACGCTAATCTACATAAAATCTTAGAAAAGATAGAATCTTCCGAACGGCTTTCCTTTGAAGATGGTGTGACACTATATAATTCCGATGATATTCTCACCGTCGGGCGGATGGCGAATATTGTTCGGGAACGAAAAAATGGCAATAAGGTCTACTACAACATCAATCAACACATCGACTACTCAAACATCTGTATTTTGCACGCGCGCTGTCATTTCTGCGCGTATGCGCGGAAAAATATCCGGGAATATGGCGCGTTTGAATTGAACATAGAAGCGTTTTTAGAAAAAGCAAAGTACGCGCAAAAAAACGGTTGTACGGAAATTCACAGCGTCGGCGGTCTGCATCCCGCACTTCCTTTAGAGTATTATCTGGAATTATTGCACCGTTTAAAAGAGATGATGCCGCAAGTACAACTGAAATTTCTCACCGCGGTTGAGATTCATCACCTCGCGCGCCTGGCGAAGCTTTCGGTCCGTGAGACATTGTTTAAATTAAAAGAGGCGGGTTTGGATTTTATTCCCGGCGGCGGCGCTGAAATATTCGCCGAAGAGACGCGCAAGCGCGTCTGCCCAGGCAAACTGAGCGGAGAAGGTTGGTTGGATGTTATGCGGCAAGCGCATCAGTTGGGCATCCGCAGCAATGCAACGATGTTGTACGGGCATATCGAAACTATTGAAGACCGAGTTGACCACTTAGTTCGCTTGCGAGAACTTCAGGATGAAACAGGTGGATTCATGGCGTTTGTGCCATTGGCGTTTCATCCTGCGAACACTCGCATGTCCCACCTGTCTGAACCGACGGGATTGACGATTTTGAAAAATATCGCTGTTTCCCGTCTGATGTTGGACAACTTCGACCACATCAAGGCGTATTGGGTCATGAGTGGAGTTAAGTTAGCACAGATAGCGCTCAGTTTCGGCGCGGATGATATGCACGGCACCGTGACGGAGGAGAAAATCACCCACGCCGCGGGTGCAGAAACGCCGAACGCCTTATCCGTAAAAGAGATTGTCAGATTGGTAAAGGAAACAGGGCGAGTTCCCGTCGAACGAGACACATTCTACAACGACATCGTGAGAGAGAACGGAATATGGCACGCAAAAATCGCATAAAAATTGGCGCAGTTCCCTACCTGAATGCAAAACCGTTGATATACACATTGCCCAAGAACGACCCAAATTTCCAATTGAACATAGCCGTTCCCAGCCAGTTAGCCGACCAGCTTCAAGCGGGGCATCTCGATGTCGCGCTTATCCCTTCCATC
Source organism: Candidatus Poribacteria bacterium (assembly GCA_012961655.1). Classification (GTDB taxonomy): domain Bacteria; phylum Poribacteria; class WGA-4E; order DTYX01; family DTYX01; genus DTYX01. The sequence continues at coordinate 905 of DTYX01000117.1, read as the reverse complement.
GAATACCTCCGCGCCAAAGACTATCGGATAATTCCTAACATCTCCATCTCATCACATGGCGCAGTCCGTAGCGTGAAGTTATTCAGCAAAGTATCCATCGAAAAACTTCAGCGAGTAGCGTTAGATAGCAGTTCCCGCACATCCCGCGCGCTGTTAAAGATTCTGCTTGCAGAGAAATATGGTCTCTATCCTGAATATATTCCGTATGCCCACCGAACTCCCATTCACAACACCGACGCAGATGCAGTCTTGCTCATCGGCGACGCGGCGATGCAACAATCAGACGAAAACTGGTATACACTTGACCTCGGAGAAGAATGGTATTCGATGACCGATATGCCGTTTGTCTACGCGCTATGGGTCACAAGAAGAGACATAGTATTGGATGACATCCCACAAATACTGCAACGGGCAAAGCAAGAGGGATTACAACTCATTCCAGAAATCGCTCAAGCCGAGGCGCCGATGTTGAATTTACCCGAATCGCTCTGCCGAGAATATTTGACGCAGAATATCGGCTACGATTTAAACGAAGCCGAATTAGCGGGTCTGCGCCTGTTCTATAATTATGCCGTCCGTAAGACGCCCCGTTCCTAGCACTGATTAGTAGGATTGCGCAAATTTATCGATTATCTGATTCGTATTTTCCTATCGAATCCGCGTGCTATAGCGAGCAATCTTGACAATCCGCGATTGTTACGGTAAAATTTAATTGAGAGAAAAAGTGCATAAGAAAACGGCAAAAGATGAAAGCGCCCGCGAACTTGCCGAGGATAACACTGGAGCGAGGAACGGCATTCGACAGTATTAGACGGAGAGTTCCCCTCTCCTTATGAAATAATTTGGGTTGGTAAAGGACAGCTCTACGGAAAAAAACGTCGTAGCCATTGTCTGTCGCAGCTTTT
>DTYX01000116.1 GCA_012961655.1 Candidatus Poribacteria bacterium | reverse complement strand
TGGCAAAAGTTCTGATTTAAGAATTTTTCGCACAGCATTGGTTGCCTGGTGTAATTCCGCAAAAGATGCAAGTACTGTTTGTCCGCTTTCCGGCAGTGGCGACAAGCGAGCTGTTATTTCAACAATCACGCCAAGAGTTCCTAATGAACCGATGAAGAGTTTCGTCATATCGTACCCGGAGACATTTTTGACCGTCTTGCCGCCCGTTTTTATTACTGTTCCATCGGCAAGTATAACTTTCATTCCCATTATTAAATCCCGCAATGAGTTATATTTCAGCCTCCCAGGTCCGTTTGAATTAGCGGCGACAATGCCACCGAGAGTGGCAACTACAGGCGAGGTCCTTCTACTACAAGGCGGGTCAATCGGAAAAGTAAGGTTTTTGGGAAGCAACTGTCTTCGCAATTTGGGCGGCGTGATTCCAGCTTGAAATGTAACGGTTAAATCATCGGGTAAAAATTCTATTACCGAGTTCAGCCGCTCAAGCGACAAGATTATGTTTGCGCGACTGGGAATATTGCCCAATCCCATTTTGGAGCCATGTCCGCGTGGAATTACAACCGCATTATAGCGATAAGCGCTTTCGAGAATCCGCTTCACCTGAGACTCTTCCGAAGGGAAGACAATAACTTCAGGACGAACGCCATCAACAGAATAATATTCTAATTCGGCTTGGGCGCGCAATAAATTTTCATATCCAACAATCTTCTTAAGTTCATCAATCAGGGCATCTAAATCAGGCATGTGATTCTCCCTCCTTTTCAATTCGTAAATTCGATTTAATCCTGCGGAAAAATTTTATCGGGATTGGCTAGGTTGTCCGGGTCGAAGACCATTTTCATTCGCTTCATCACGTTCAGGTCATCTTCAGAATAGACCATGCGCATTGCATCTCGCTTTTCCAATCCGACACCATGTTCTCCGCTAACCATTCCATCCTTCGAGGCGCAGAGCGCTAAAATTTCCATCCCGGCTTTTAGAACCTTATTGATATCTGTTGTACGTTCATCATACAAGATTAACGGGTGAAGATTGCCATCGCCGGCGTGAAAGACATTTGCAATCCTAAGTTCATAATCTTCGCCGATTTTCACAACCTGTCGTAGGGTCTCTGGCAGTTTGCTGCGTGGAACGACGCCATCGCAGACGAAATAGTTGGGGCCAAGCTGCGCTATGGCGCCAAATGCGCTTTTGCGTCCAATCCAGAGACGCTCCCGTTCTGCATCATCTTTTGCCACACGGACATCACGGGCGCTGTTTTTCTGACAGATTTGCACGACCCGTCTGGATAATCGTTCCATGCCATCTTTTAATCCATCCAATTCGATAATCAAGACGGCTTCTGCATCTAATGGATAGCCGGCTTTGGCAAAATTTTCGACGGCGCCGATGGTGAATTTGTCCATCATCTCCAGCGTCGCCGGCAAGATACCTGCGGCGATGATATCGGAGACGGTTTGAGCCGCGTCTTCCAGAGATTCAAAGATTGCGAGCATCGTTTTAACTTCCTCGGGCATTTTCAAAATCCGCACTATAATTTTTGTAACAATTCCAAAAGTTCCCTCCGAACCAACTATCAAGCCAGCCAGGTCATAACCTGGCATATCAAGAGATTTGCCCCCTGTTTCGATAACTTCACCGTTGGGCAACACCATCTCCAAGCCCATTACATGATTGGTCGTAACACCATACTTTAAACAGTGAGGACCACCAGCATTTTCACCCACTGTCCCGCCCATCGTCGCGACCATCTGGCTGGATGGGTCTGGGGCGTAAAAATAACCTCTCTCCGCTAAGGTATTGTACAGGTCAAGATTAAACACCCCAGGCTGGACGACCGCCCGGAAATTTTCAAGGTCGAGCTCTAAAATCTGATTCATTTTTGACAGTTCAATGACGATTCCGCCGCGTATAGGTACTGAACCGCCGCTCAAGTTCGTGCCTGAACCACGAGCGACAAAGGGAATTTTTTCTCGATTGGCTGTTTTAACTATTTGGGAGACATGCTCTGTTGTTGTAGGAAAGATTACCGCATCAGGTAATGCCCTATCAACGCTTGCGTCGTATTCGTACAAGATTCTTTCTAATGTCGATGTTAATACATTCCCTTCACCGACGATGTTTTTCAATTCAGTAATTGTTTCTTCTTTAATCATCTTATTTACTCCCTGTATAATTTGACTTTGGTAGATTTCAAATCATTCATTGTTTTTTCTGGTAATTGATACTACTAAATTCGAATTAAGTAGCGTCGCTGTCGCCACAGAGGGACGACGCTACGGGCGACAAATGGCGGCACTGAG
>DTYX01000115.1 GCA_012961655.1 Candidatus Poribacteria bacterium | reverse complement strand
TTTTGAGTAATACCGAGTATTATGGGCTAATCAAACAGGACTTACTGACGGCCTCCTTACTATAAGAGATAACGTCTTCGACGGACAAGGAGCAGGAAATGACCCCGCTGGTCGGTGCAATCTGCTTCAGGTAATGCCTATGCGGATAGACTGCATCATTCAGGGAAATGAGTTCAAGAATTTCTATGATGACGACGATTCCTGCCCGCTTCTTTCTGTCTATACCGATACTTCCGGCGGCGAACCGGTAAGTCCACCAGAGGTTATTATCTCTGATAATCTCTTTCATGATAACAGAACCAACGTGGTCATTTATAACAGTGATGACTACGAGCATACGAGCATTATCGAGCGCAATTTAATATACAACAACCGATGTCCTTCTACTTCACCTCTGAATTGGGGCGGTATAATAACCTTCAACTTTACCGATGGGTTGATGGTTGTGAGAAACAACTTTATCTATAACAATGACTGGTCTATTTTATCGAACCGCTCGGTAATCTATTGTTGGGATTCAGACAACAAAAAGATTTACAACAATACGCTCTACAATAATAATACCTCCGGCGGCGAGATACATGTAGACGCGAATTCAACCAGCGGCGTCGAGGTAAAAATTGGCAGAGTACATACGAAGCTGATGAGTTTGTAGGAGACGTACATGATGTAGCCATCGTCAGCATCGATGTGCCTTCGGAAGTGGGACAAGGTTCTGTGTCCGTTGGCGTTGTTGTCAAGAACGAAGGAACGTTCACTGAGACGACGACTGTGACTTTGATGGATACGCTACCTGATGGAGGCTGGTTCTTTTAGAGCGGTAAAGAAGGTGCTCATCGTCCGATAGGCATTAGGCTCTGCTGACGAATTCGGAAAAAACCTGCTTGTAGCCCAAGTTTCTAATTTGCAACTTGCAGTCCCATGAACTTTGGCATCTAAGGAAAAATTACTTCTTTCCTTCAGAAATCCTCAAAATTTCTGGAATGGGGCTGGATATATACTTGACATTTTAGAAACGATTCGTTACAATATCATAAGCAAGGAAGGGATAAAAGGGAAGGAAACTTATTTCCCCTTCCTTCCATTCCTGCGAAGGAACGAAATACAATTTTTTGAAATAGCGGAATACAGGTTTTAATGGAAGGTATTTACGATGCGCATCAAAGTTTTACCGGAAGATATAGCGAACAAAATTGCGGCGGGAGAAGTAGTGGAGCGTCCCGCTTCTGTCGTGAAGGAACTGGTGGAAAATGCCATCGACGCGGAAAGCACAAACATCAGCGTGGAAATACAGGCTGGCGGCAAGCGTTCGATTCGAGTTATTGACAACGGCATCGGCATGGAACGCGAGGACGCTTTGTTGGCGCTGGAGCGGCATGCGACAAGTAAAATTCATTCAGTGGAGGATTTGAATGCTATTAGGACGCTCGGGTTTCGCGGCGAGGCGCTGCCAAGCATTGCTTCGGTCTGCCAATTGGAACTTATAACCAAGACGACGGATGCTATTAATGGCACAAAACTTGTCGTTGAGGGCGGGATTATCAAGTCCGTTGTAGAAATCGGTTCTTCGCCAGGAACGCGCATCACAGTGAACAATCTCTTTTATAATGTGCCTGCGAGGCTGAAGTTTCTCAAAAGCGATTCAACCGAGATGAGCCATATTATCAATAGTGTTACCTGGACGGCATTGGCTCATCCGCAAATTCAGCTTAAGTTGTCTCACAACAACCGCACGCTTATCGATGTGCGCGCCTGCGATTCTATTGCCGAACGTATCTATCTGCTCTATGGGAAAGATTTTGCCGAAAACCTGATGGAGTTCACCACCAACCTGCCAAATTTCCAATTGCACAGTTTTATCGGAAAACCCGATTATACGAAAAGTAATCGTAATTATCAACTCTTCTTCATGAATTCCCGTCCCATTAAAAGTAAAATCATCGGCGCGGCTTTGAGCGAGGCACTGCGTTCGATGATTCCAAAAGACCGATTTCCCGTGGCGTTCCTGTTCCTGACAATCGCGTCCGAAGATGTCGATATCAACGTTCATCCCGCCAAGACGGAAGTTCGCTTCCGCAATGAAAGAACTATCTACGGTCAAATCGTGCGCTCGTTGCAAAGCGGCATTTACAAACAGAAATATATTCCCAATGTAAAAACGGGCTCTTCCCCCTTTACTAAACGGGGGGATTTGGAAACAACAACTGAGGACAGAGAAAGACGAATTCCAAGGCTAGACCGCGCCATTGAACGAATGCTTCAGCGGCAGAGACAGCAGACAGAAGTCAGCCAAGCTCCCGATACAGTACAACCCTCAGAAATTCCATTGGATGATGAATCCGCCGCTGAAGATAAAACGCCGGGAATTTCAACAAAATCTGAGGCGGAAGACGGTATTTCAATGGGACTTGACCACTCCACCTACTCCTCGCGCCTCCCCCGTCAACGAGGAGATGAAAGCGCAGCGGATATGGAGTTGGAACTGTTAGACTTCGACAACATTCGACTTAAAACCAATTTATTCAATACTTATATTGTCGCCGAGGGAAAACATGAAGTCTTCTTTATCGACCAGCATATTGCTTCAGAACGCGTGCTTTATGAACGCTTCCTGCGGCAACTACAAGCGGACGGCATTCCAGGACAAGGCTTACTGCTTCCCGTCACCGTTGAACTCAGCGCGACGCAATTAGCCATTTTTAATGAACATATTGAACTTTTCAGAGAAATCGGTTTTGATGTGGAAGCATTCGGTGGCAACACCATCCTGGTCAGGGCTGTGCCTTCGACGTTGCCTAACAGCGAGACAGCCGAGGCGATAATGGAGCTCATCGATAATTTATCCGACGACACTGGCAAGGAAGATAGGCTCTTAGAAGCTCAGGGGCAAGCTTTGGTTATCCTCGCATGTCATTCGGCGGTCAAAGCCGGCGCCAAACTGGCGATGGAGGAGATGGTCAATTTAGTCAAAGAACTCTCACAAACCAGTCAACCTTTTACCTGTCCACATTCCCGTCCGATTATCGTCAGGATGAGTAAAAGCGAATTGGAGAGTCGGTTTAAAAGGAAATGAAGATTACGGTAATTTCCGGTATAGTGTGCCTCAAACAAGTATAATCAATTCATCATTTTTAACAGATATAGTTGGAGTTATGCATATAACAATTGAAATTGACGAGGACGCTAAAGCTCTATGTACTTCCGCTTAAAAGATGGAGTTATAGCGCAAACCTTGGAATATCCAAAGGCTCGAGAGGTCTTTTTCGATCTTAATGAACAAGGACAGTTGATAGGGATTGAAGTGTTAGAGCCAGGAAGTCTTGATATGCAATTGGTGTTTAGGGATATAGCTGAAACCTATGAAATTCAAGATTTCAGTTCATTGATTGATAAACCGATTAGCGAATTGGCGGCATAGCATTCATAAGAAACCGAGTTTTTCGGAAAAACTCGGTTTCTATGTTAGGAGGCAATCATTATGGCTAAATATCGCGCCGGTGTTGTTGGTTGTAGAGGAATAGGGAGTTCACACACTTCCGGTTTTGTTGGCAATTCCGATGTCGAAGTTGTCGCAGCTTGCGATATTGTGCAAGACACATTAAGTGAATATGTCAATCGCTGGAAATCAAACTGGGGCAACATCGCAAAGTATACTGACCATCAAGAGATGCTGGCAAAGGAGAATCTCGATATAGTGACTGTGGCGACATCTGACCATCGCCATGCGGACATCGTCGTCAACGCCGCTAACGCCAAAGTCCGCGGCATATTCTGTGAGAAGCCGATGGCGACCAGTGTTGAGGATGGCGACCGAATGCTTGAAGCCTGCGAAAGAAATAATACCATCTTGTCCATCGACCACACTCGGCGATGGCAACCGTTGTGGTGCAAGGCTAAGGAAATTATAACAGATGGCGAGATTGGTCCCGTGCAGTATATCATCGGTACGATGGGCGGGGCGCGTTCTATGCTTTTCCGCAACGGAACACATCTGCTCGATATGATTTGTTACTTCGCACAGTCAAGCCCAATATGGGTTTGCGCGGAATTGCAGAAGGGCTATGAAGATTATTGGGAATATAAAGGCGATGGCGGGCATAACCCGGATACTGAACCTGACGCCAGCGGTTACATCCATTTTGCCAATGACACACGCGGCTATTATGTCGGCTGCAAAAAGTCGCCAAGTAGTTTCCGATTGGAGATTATGTGTACCGACGGATATATTCTCATAAACGACCAGAAAGGCGAAGTATACAAAGGCGATACTAACGAAACAATCCAACCGGATTCGTGGACGATAACGGGTATTCCCGCTGGTGTTATGGAATTAGTTGAACTTCTTGATGACGGTGGCGAACCTGCCTCTTCTGGACGCGAAGCTATGAAGACGGTCGAAATTATGATTGGATTTCTAGAATCACAGCGGCAGGGAAATTCTAAAGTGAATATCCCTATGCCGCGTATTCCGGGTGATTGAATATGCGTTTCGTTCAAATGACACTATTTCTATTGACTATGCCCGTTCTTGCATTGGGCTTGTATAGATTTGTCGAAGGATTCATTTATTGGAACCAATGTAGAACGATTCATCAAGACTATATAGATGAAATAAATAGACTCAAAGCAGAACGGGATAAATTGCAGGATTACGTAAAACGACTAGAATCCGATGAATTTACTCAAGAGCGGATTGCGAGAAAACAGGGCTATATCAAAAAAGGTGAAACGGTTTATCGGATTGTCCCTTGACAAACATGATAGAATCTTATTAGGCTAAAGATATGAAGATAGCTATTATGGGCGGCACGTTCAATCCGATTCATTACGGACACCTGATTAGCGCTGAAGAGGTATACGATGGCTTGGGCTTCGATTTTGTCATCTTTGTGCCGTCAGCCCGGCCTCCACATAAAGATAATCGCGATATAATCGACCCACAGCACCGCTATATGATGACCGTTTTGGCAACGGAAGACAATCCGCATTTTCGAGTGTCTCGAATCGAGTTAGACCGCACAGGACCATCTTATGCAATAGAAACCATTCGACAATTTCAGGCAACTTATGGCGACAAAGCTGAAATATCATGGATTATCGGCGCGGATTCGCTGATAGAATTCACTATCTGGAAGGATTTCGATAAACTGCTAGATATCTGTCGCTTCATCGCTACAACTCGTCCAAATTATGACTTCTCAAAAGCGCCGGCGAATGTTTATAAACGTGTGGAGTTCTTTGAAATTACAGCAGTCGATATCTCTTCGACTGAAATCAGATGTCGCATCAGAGAGGGGCGAACGATAAAATATCTCGTGCCCAAAAAGGTTGAAGAATATATTTACCAGCATAATTTATATTTATAACTCAAGTTGTTATCCGTTGACACCATGGGATATAAGGCTTGGATTTTCCTGTATAATATTACGTATCACGTATTACGTATTACGCGGGTGAAGCATATTTATCAGAGATGTGTTTACATTACATTCTACCGCTTATAAGTAGTCGCAACTTGGGTTATTTCTGGTGTTTAAGGTGGCGCTTATGAAACATAAATGCAGTATCTGCGGTAAAGAATTTGAATTTAACTATCAATTACGGGATAAACTGCCGCCGAATTTTCCCTTCTGTAGCAAACGTTGCAAGTTAATCGATTTAAATAGATGGTTGAATGAAGACTACAGAATCAGCATTCCACTCCCCAATGCTAATTTAATTGATGAAGATGACAAAAGAGAGATGGCGGAATTCTTGTTGGCGACGGGAGAAGTAGACGAGATTATCGATGAGGATGTTGAGCAAAGTACCTGAAGGCGAAATCAAAAGGAAGTTGAAAGAGATGCTAAACGATAGGCGCTATGAACACTCTCTTTCAGTGCAATGTATGGCGCGAGGGTTGGCGAAAATTCACGGCGCGGATGAAGAGAAAGCAAGCTTGGCTGGTTTGGTTCATGACTGTGCTAAATGGATGTCTCCATTTCAATCTTTTCGCGCTGCAAAGCGATATAGAATTAATCTAGATTTTATCGAGCGCAAACAGCCCGGAATTCTGCACGCTACTATTGGCGGCGAATTGGCATTCGACCTATTTGGCATAGATGACCCTGAAATCCTGAACGCTATCAAATCGCATACTATAGGGCGTTCTCAAATGTCCCTGATGGATAAAATTTTGTATGTCTCAGACTACGCAGAACCTCTCAGAGAATATACCGGCGCCGCAAAAGTCCGAAAATTAGCGGATGGAAATATCGATATAGCGATGTTGGAGGCGATTGAACAAAAAATTCGGCACCTTTTGACGAAAAGATATTTAATCCACCCGCGCACGATTGCCGCCCGCAATGAGATACTCCGAAAACTTCGATTTTCAAGTAACAGGGTGATGTAGATACGACTTTCAACTATTTGCCGGAATTTTGAGCGCTGAAATCCCCCCCGAAAGGAGGAATATCATATTGGAGTTAAATTCGCAACAGATAGCTCAATTGGCAGCGGAAGCCGCTCTCAGCCGCAGAGCCAATGATGTTGTCATACTGGATTTGCGAGGAATTGCATCGTTTACGGACTTTTTTGTCATCTGCAGCGGCAATTCAGACACTCACCTAGAGGGAATATCCAACGCTATTTTGGAGAAATTGGAGGGAAATGCGGTCGAACTATGGCACCGGGAAGGCAGCCGCAATGACAATTGGCTTCTACTGGATTATGTCGATGTCGTCGTGCATCTATTCTTGAGGGAAGCGCGGGAATTTTACAATCTAGAGCGGCTATGGGCGGATGCGCCTACCGTCGAATTGCCTGAAGCAGTTGTCGAATATGACGAAGAATACGAAGAGTTTGAATTCTTGGGAGAGTGGGAGAAAAGTGAGGAGAATGGGAGATTAGAGAGATGTGAATCTCCACCTGCAAAAATATGGAGGCGATGTGAAAATTGCTAAATGAAGTTAAAAGTCAAATAGAGGAAATTATCAGGACAGCTTTGGCGAAAGCTATATCTCAAAATCAATTGCCACTTAGAAAGATACCGGAAGTAAACGTTGAACAGCCCAAAATGGAGGCGCACGGCGACATCGCTTGTCCTTTGGGACTTAATCTGGCAAAACAGACGAAGATGCCGCCGCGCAAAATTGCCGAGATTATTGTCGCTCAAATTGATGCAAATTGCGAACCGCTAATTGACAAAGTTGAAATCGCAGGTCCAGGATTTATCAATTTCTTCCTCTCCAATGAATGGCTCTACGAGTTATTGAAAAATATCCGGACACAAGATACAGAATTTGGTAAATGCGATATCGGTCATGGAAAGCGGATTCAGGTGGAATTTGTCAGCGCAAATCCCACAGGACCGCTTAATGTCGTCAACGGACGGGCGGCGGCGGTGGGAGATGTAATTGTCAATTTGTTGAATGCTGTCGGTTATAACGCTGAGAGAGAATATTACACCAACGACGCGGGCGGACAAGCTTACGCGCTGGCGCATTCTATCGAAGCGCGATATCGACAATTGCTGGGCGAGGCGGATTTTCCGTTCCCCGAAAATGGATATCCGGGAGAATACGTAAAAGAGCTGGCTAAAGAAATTATTGAACAGGACGGTAAAATCTATCTTGAAATGGACGAAAAGGAGCGTATCGAAGCGTTTCGCCAAATTGGCTGCGCCAGAATCGTCGAAGAACAAAAAAATGTTCTGAAACGATTTGGCGTCATCTATGATGTCTGGATGTCCGAACAATCCATCCGCGATTCGGGCAAACCGGCTGAAATTATTAAATTGCTTGCCGAAAAAGGCTACCTTTACGAATCCGACAAACCATCGGGTGAAAAAGCTGGATTTGAGTCGATGACCGGCGTCGCTACCTGGTTCAAATCGACCGAATTTGGCGATGAAGAAGATAGAGTCCTAATCAAAAGCGATGGCACTTTCACCTACATCGTGCCAGACATCGCCTATCACTATAATAAATTCGCTCGCGGTTTCGACAAAGTGATTGACCTTTGGGGACCCGACCACCACGGTTACGTCGACAGGATGAAGTCGGCGATGAAAGCGTTGGGAATTACAGATGACCAGTTGGAAATTCTCATCGTCCAACAGGTCAATATCCTCGAAAAGGGCGAAGCCAAACGGATGTCGAAGCGGAAAGGACAGTTCTATACTTTAAGCCAGTTGATAGATGAACTGGCGGAAAACGTCGATGAACGTTTCGCCGTCGATGTAGCCCGCTACTTTTTCCTGATGCTCAACACCAACGCGCACCTCGATTTCGACATCAACCTCGCCATCCAACAGGCGGATGAAAACCCCGTGTTCTACGTCCAATACGCCCACGCGCGCATCTGCAGTATCTTCCAAAAAATGGAGGAACGGGGCGTCAAAAGACTCCCCAT
>DTYX01000114.1 GCA_012961655.1 Candidatus Poribacteria bacterium | reverse complement strand
TTTGCTATAAGATATGCTACTCTAATATTGAAGGGAAGTTTAGCGACTTCTTGAGCGTTTAGTTGGCTGGAATTAAGAAAAACTTCTCTGAGATTTTCAGGTATCTCTTCCCAATTTATATTATCATCAGTGATCTCTTTATAAATTGATTGAAATTTAGTGAATTTCTCCATTTTTTACTCCTCCATTACTTAAAGATTTTCGATTCAGAAGCTTAATAATTATATCAAAGTATGGCGAATCTGTCCAGAAATATTTGACATCTAATAACCTATTATAGTACAATCACTGCATATTCAAACCGTCAAAACGATTGCCCTCAAACACGGCGGCATCCCGATTTAATCGGGACACATCATGCCGCTCTTTTTTTTCTGCTTGACGGAGTTTGTAATTTAGGTTATAATTTTTAAAAACATCCGGGATTTGAGATCTCGAATTGTAAACCATAAGGAGGTTGTGATGAAAACGTTAAGAATTGCTTTGTTGGTTGGGGTGTTATTATCAATAGCGACTCAAATAACCATAGCTGCTAATGTTTCTATCGATGCATATCCATTATATGCGCCAAGGGATGGAGACGGTGAGAATGTGGGAACACCTTTCGCAGTATATGTGTCTTTATCTGAAGGTGACGCAAGCTCTGAGTATGAATTTAAAGTTTATCCCACTAGTGACGCAAATAGAGCGAGGATGTGGGATGCTTCTTCACAATCCTGGATACATTCTGGTGCTTCTTATGGTTCATTACCACGTGTTACCACAGATTCTTCAGGAAATTGGGCTGGTTGGATTTACTCTTATTTTTATTCCACCGTAACTTCTGGCTCAAATACTCTCAGAGTAAGATTCCGAAAAGTAGGGGTTGCTACAAACATCGATGACTCTAAATCTATTACAATTATAGATATGACAGGCAGTGGTGATGGTGCTTGGATTCACGCTACTGCTGTGTCAACAACAGCAGGTAAAGCCGTCTTAGCTTTTAATAGCTCTGATCGAATAATCGGCATATATGCTATTGAGGATAACAATGTAGTCGAGGGATACCCCTCAACGTCAGGTTATTTCAAGATGGCAGTACCAGCAGGCACCTTCATCCTGAAACTTCAAGCGAGAAATTCTGACAATAGTGTCTTCAATACGCAGACAAGTTCTAGTTGGGCATCCGGAGGCACAGGAACGGATACGGATTTGGATGTTCAGGAAGACGTCTCCCTCCCCGTCACCCTTTCCTTCTTCACCGCTATTCCCATTGATTCTGGAGTAAAGCTCAAATGGAGAACAGAGAGCGAAGTTGGTAACATCGGATTCAACATCTACCGCAGCGAGACAAAGGATGGTAAGTTTATCAAACTCAACGACAAACTGATTCCCGGCGCAGGCAACTCGGCGATGCCGAATGATTACTACTTCACGGATAAGACTGCTATAAAAGGCAAACAATATTACTACTATCTCGAAGATGTAAGTGTAGATGGTTTGCGCCAAAAATCTTCGATTATCTCAACAAATAAGGATTTGAAGAGACTTACCACGACGTGGGGTAGAATTAAAAGAGGCTAACGGATGATTTTGCTCGCAGATTCGCTCATTGTAAGTGTTTAGCTGTAAAAGAATAAAATGAATATTCGCAGGGTTTTTCTATATGAAAAAGAAATTAGAGGAAGAGCTTGAAGAATGGGCACATTTAGCCGAGACATATCCAGATGAAATCTTGGATGAGATGGCAGAGGTTGATGTAATGCCACGTCTCAAGCGGGAATGCATACTTTTTTACCTGGCGCCTCATGTTGTCGAAGCATTAAAGCGGAGAGCCAAGGAAGAAAAAAAATCCATCAGTTTTCTTGTTGAGCGATGGTTAACGGAAAAGCTCTTTATTGAAAAGTCCACGCATAAACATCAAGTCTGAAGATAAATTACAGAAACTGTACGATGAACAATTATTCATTGATTCGTAGGAGCAAATAGATGGCAACATTACGCGAAATCAGGCGGCGTATCTCAAGTGTTACAAACATTCAACAGATTACCAACGCCATGCGAATGGTAGCGGCGGCGAGATTTCGTCGAGCTCAGGAAGCTATTCTCGCCGCTCGGCCTTATGCGTATAAATTTGATATACTTTTACGGCATCTGGCTTCTCAAATGGAGATGCAAAAGCATCCGCTCCTTGAGACACGCGAAATCAAAAGTGTTTGCATTATCGTGGTCACCAGCGACAGAGGTTTATGCGGAAGTTTCAATAATAATGTAATTCGTAGAACCATTTCACATATTGAAGATAGCTATTCAGATGCAGAAGTAAATTTAATCTGTGTGGGTCGCAAAGGCAGAGATTATTTCGTCCTCAGACACTACAATATCATCGCGGAACACATAAATATCATGCGTCATTTGGATTATCAGCATGCCGTCGGCATCGCGGCGCATATCACCACCCTGTATACGGAAAAGATTGTCGACCATGTTGATGTCGTCTACAATAACTTTCGATCGGCAATTCTTCAAGAGGTACTTGCTGAACAGCTCCTGCCTATCACTCCACAAGAGCCGGAAGGCGACGCGCTTTTCACTGAATACCTGTATGAACCGACAAGTGAAGAGATCTGGAAAATGATTGTCCCCAAACATTTAGATACACAGATATGGCGGATTCTATTGGATTCCAACGCTGCTGAGCAAGCCGCTCGCATGACGGCGATGGAAAATGCGACAAACAATGCGGAAGAATTGATAAAGGAATTAACCCTCGAACGCAACCGCGCCCGGCAGACGATGATTACAAGAGAGATATCTGAAATCGTCGGCGGCGCTGAAGCATTGGCTGAAGCACGCGGTTAGAAAATCAAGATACATAGAAACCGAATTTCGGAAAAACTCAGTTTCTAACCCGCATTAAAGCGAAAGAGGACAGAACTATGGCATCCGATACCAGCATGCAGTACGATGAAGTAATAAAAATTTGTAAGGATATATTTCTAAAAAAGGCGCGAGATTACGGTGAATCCTGGCGAATTCTAAGATTGCCATCAATTACCGACCAAATCTTCATCAAAGTTCGTCGGATACGTCGTCTGGAGGAATTACAGGGGATGCACAAAATTCCTGAAAATGTGGATGTTGAATATATGGGCATCGTGAATTATTGCGTTATGGCTTTGATTAAATTGAATTACTCTGATACACTTGAACAGAATATTTATAACAGTAGCGTCTGGCTTGCTGATGAGAAATCAATTTGCGAACTTGCCAAACAATACGACAACGTCATCGCCAAAACGAAAGATTTAATGGAACGGAAAAACCACGACTACGGTGAGGCGTGGCGAGATATGCGCATCTCTTCCATAACTGATCAAATCCTTGTCAAAACTTTGAGAATTAAGCAGATCGAAGAACATGAAGGGCAACTCCTCATTTCAGAGGGTTTAGAAGCTGAATACAATGATATCCTGAATTGGTGCGTCTTTGCACTAATCCGGTTGAATGAATCTTCAATGAAATCTGAGTAGAGCGAGCCGTCTCGATTCTCGGGATTTCATTCCGCTCAACTAGTGCATCGTTAGGAATAGATGATTAGAGGTAAAAAATGAATCAAGGAAAAATTTCGCAGATAATTGGCGTAGCGGTTGATGTAGATTTTTCGGAAGGACAACTGCCAGAGATATATAACGCCGTTGAAGTACCTAAACCAGATGGCAGCAAACTGATTTTGGAAGTGCAACAACATCTGGGCGAAGATAGAGTGCGGTGCATCTCAATGGACTCGACTGACGGTTTAGTGCGCGGTATGCCGGCTTATGATACAGGTAATCCGATTACTGTCCCGGTTGGAAAAGAGGTTCTGGGAAGATTGATAAATGTCACTGGCGAGCCGATTGACCAACTTGGCGCGATTGAAACGGAAACACGCTATCCGATTCACCGTGACGCCCCAGCTTTAAGTGAATTGGCTACATCTACGGAGATTTTGGAAACGGGCATTAAAGTGATAGATTTAATTCAGCCTTTTGCCAGAGGCGGAAAGATTGGCATGTTCGGTGGAGCAGGCGTTGGCAAGACGGTACTTGTCAAAGAGTTAATTCACAACATTGCGACAGAACATGAAGGTTATTCGGTTTTCGCAGGAGTGGGAGAACGTACCAGGGAAGGCAATGACCTCTGGCTGGAGATGAAAGAGTCCGGGGTCATTCATCTGACCGCGCTCGTTTTCGGTCAGATGAACGAACCGCCCGGCGCTCGTATGCGTGTGGGTTTAAGTGGATTAGCCATCGCAGAATATTTCCGCGATGAGATGGAACAGGATGTGCTGCTGTTCATCGATAATATCTTCCGCTTCACCTTAGCGGGTTCGGAAGTCTCAGCTTTGCTCGGACGCATGCCTTCGGCGGTGGGATACCAACCGACGTTAGCGACTGAAATGGGCGAACTACAGGAGCGTATTACGACGACGAAAAATGGTTCGATTACATCGGTGCAAGCTATCTATGTACCCGCAGATGACTACACCGACCCAGCAGTTGTAACGACCTTTTCTCATCTGGACGCGGTTACTCGATTGGAACGCTCTATCGTCGAACAAGCCAGGTACCCCGCTGTTGACCCGTTAGCTTCAACTTCCAGAATTCTACAGCCGCATATCGTCGGCGAAGAACACTACCAAACCGCCCGCCGGGTGCAAGAAGTTCTACAGCGTTATGAAGAACTAAAAGATATCATAGCTATTTTGGGCGTTGATGAACTTTCCGATGAAGATAGGCTAATCGTTGCCAGAGCGCGGAAATTGGAGATGTTTCTTACCCAACCATTCTTCATGGCGGAGCAGTTTAACAATAGACCAGGAGCGTATGTGCGTTTGGAGGATACCATCAAGGGATTCAAAATGATTCTTGATGGTGAATGCGATGATTTGCCAGAGCAAGCACTCTACCTTGTAGGCCCTATCGAAGAGGCGTTTGAGAAAAATTAATGTAAAGCTATCTGTCAGATCGCTCTACAGCTTTGCCATCCGAGTTATAAAAAAAGTATGATAAATGTGTGTTGAGCCGCAAGGAATAAAATTATGTTTGAAAAAAGATTCAACTTAGAGGTAATCGCGCCGCAACAGGTTATGTACGAAGGAGAGGTAACTACGGTTAGAGCCCCAGGGGTTGTGGCGCCGTTCGCCGTTTTAGCGGGACATACACCTTTCCTATCTCTACTGGAAGTGGGCGAAATAATTCTTCGCGACCCCTCACCCTCAACCCCTCTCCCAGAGGTAGAGGGGAGTAAGCCACAATATATGGCGATTAGCGGCGGTATTTTAGAAGTATTGCGCACCGGCGTCACCATACTGGTGGAGACTGCTGAATGGGCGGATGAGATAGATGTCTCACGCGCGCAAAGCGCAAAAGAGCGGGCGCAACAGCGTCTTGCACGTCAGACCCCCGAAATCGATGTGCAACGCGCTGAAGCAGCTTTAGCGCGAGCTTTAAATCGCCTGAGAGTGGCGCAACACGCCGGCGGTTTCGGATAACCAGCGCCGGGCAGGTTGGAAACCTGCCCCACATCACATATTTATCGTAATAATTCCACTATCAATCAGCGATTTGACCGCAATTCCCAATCCAAGCAAGATAATTACAATCGAACTCATGACCGGTAATCTCCGCATCCAGCGACCGGTTCCTGTAAATTTCTCTATCATTGGTCTAGCTACGACCATCAAGATTCCAATAGTTACCAGCACTGCAGCCAATCCCACAGAGAAAGCGCCGATTACCACCAATCCGAAGGCGATGCGATTGATTGCGATTGCCATGAGTAAGACTATTAGCGCATCTGGACACGGGACGATACCGCCTGAAACGCCCAGCGTTAGCAGGCTCCATAATGTAACATCCGATTTTGGCTCGATTTCGTGTGTTTGATTGTCTTCGTCATGGCGATGATTATGTACATCAAAACCTGAGTGGATGTGGACTTCGCCGCCGTGAGAATGTGAATGTCCGGTAGTCAGCCCGTAGTATGATTGCAGGCGTCTGATTAACAGCCATACTCCGATGATGACAATCAACAAGCCTGAGATAAATCCCAACAGCGGAAAAATGTCCTGTGGGACGATGTATTTTGAAGCATAGAGAGTTATGATGCCGAGAATGATGACGCTGAAGGTATGAGTTATAGTTACGATTATTCCCAGAAATACAGCATCGCGAATTCTTCCTTTCGAGCCGACTAAATATGCTGCGACGACAGCCTTGCCATGGCCTGGCGTTAAAGCGTGTAATCCGCCTAAAAACACCGAGACAATCAGAGCGATAAACACCAGTTTAAAGCCTAGCTCCGGCGCAGAGATAAATCCTTCCAATCTACCTTTCGCTGTCTGTGCGTCGGCTATCTTTTTGTCGCCGGCGGCTTTTTGCACCTCAATTAATGGAGAATTTGCCAGATTTTTATCCAAGACGGAATACGCCACCAAAGCTCCACGCTCGCCTTTTACTCTTCTTTTTTCATCTCTCTTATCCCACCTTTTGGCATCTGTGATGTCGATGTTCTTATCCGCCGCCAGATAGTATTCCAGCATTTCGCCTTTCGATAGCTCAATGTTGCTATATATGGAAATTTCATGCTTCGGAGTTGCGTCTATGCTTTCTATCGCTATGGGTTCCTCCGCAATAGGTACAGCGAACTTATAGCTGAACAATTGCCGTTTTGAATCGTCAACTTGTGCAAAATCCGTTAAACTTACGGGCTTCCCATCGAGTGTCAATTCCAAACTTCCCAACAGTTGTTTGCGCTTTGCGCTATGGTACAAATCTTTTTCCGCCTGTGAAATATCGCCTTTGCCATCTGTATTCATCTTAACTAGAGTTCTGAGATAAGCGACTTCTGAGAGCACTATCGTATAATCGACAATCACCTGGTCTTTGAATATCACAAGCTGTATATGGTGTCCTGTGCGGTCTATTGGGACATTGTGAGCCGCGACGTCGATAGCGAAGGCGCAACTGAGTAGATAAACTAGAATTAAAATCCAACTTCGCATTGGCAATCTCCTCTCCCTATTACTCTGTTACAAAATTTTGCGTCGTGAAAGCACCCACTTTAAAGCGTGGTGATTGGTGAGAAAATTGACTATTTACTATTTTAAATTGCCTTTCAATTGTCAATTGAAAACAGTTCTTACTAAAAATGTTAGATGGGAAACATCAATCCTAAACCAGTAT
>DTYX01000113.1 GCA_012961655.1 Candidatus Poribacteria bacterium | reverse complement strand
GAAACAAAAGTGGCGGCACGGAGGCACGCCGCTACAACGAATTTTTTCATGGGGAATTTGTGTTAAATCTACATTTTAGTTGATATGAAAATGAAAGTATAGTAAAATATTTTGTATAGGCAGCGACGAAAACTGCCAAATCTTTATATTGGAGGTTTCACAAAATGAAAAAGGGATTTATTTAATGCTCTTTCATGGAGGAAACTATGAAGAATATAAATGTGCAAGTATCAGACGAAATCTATAATTATCTGATGAATTACACCAATATTGAAGAGATAATCTTGCTTGGCATAAGGAAGAAAAAGGTTTATGATGTTGCCAAACTATATCAAAACAATATGGTTTCTTTTGGCAGAGCTGCTGAAATAGCGGAATTGCGGCAGGATGAGCTTGCACTTGAATTTTCTGCGTTGGGTATTGAACCGCCTTTTAGCTTTGAAATGGCGCAGGAGGAGGTCGCGGTATGATTCGTGACTTAACAGATGTTCGTGCTGAAGCCGTAATGCAGCGTCATGCGACCTATTGGCAGAATGGAGAATGGTATCGGCCGTTGTTCCGCATATCTCAGGCGCAGACTTTGGGTGATACGCCTAATCCACACTATCTCGAACCTCCGCCGCCTTTGGATGCCAAGTCGTTCCGCGATGGTATTGAACGCTCCTACGACAGCGACGGGCTCCTATCCGATGACTTAATCCGAATGGTGGGGACAGGTATTACCAGCGAGGCACTTGTCGTCGATAGGGTGGCCATTCGCGCGGGGACAAGTTGGGCTGAACCGTGTTTCAGAGATTGGCATCAGTTTGATAATTACAAAGTCAAGGATACAATCTGGTTTCAGCGATTGATGGACAATACAAAGCGCGCTGTTGATGCAGTGGACACCAACAAATATCCTTTCTCGTGCATGGCTTTCCGCGGACCTGTGGATATGGCTGAGGCGGTGATGAAGGGCGAGCGGCTTTGCGCGGCGGTTATTGACCATCCAAATGAATTGAAGAACATGCTGGCGCGAATTACCGATATAATAATTGAAACGGGATTAGCGCACTCGGAATTGCTTCCGTCTTATAAAGGCGGATACTTTAATTCCTATGGGCTTTGGACGCCGGGACGGACAATTACCCTTACATTCGATGGCGGGTGTTTATTCTCGCCTGCCTGTTACGAAGAATTCTTCCTGCCGCAGGACATTCGCATCTGCGAAGCTTTCGATACCCCGTTTGTCCACCTTCACGCAGCATCTCGGCAGCATTTTTTAGCTTGGAGGGATATTCCAAATCTTGGGCTACAATGTGTCATCGACCAGGCTTGGCTTCCGGAGAATGTCAACCAACCAATCGGCCCGCAATTGGAAGAGTTGCTCCCGTTATTTAAAAAAATCCGTGAGAAAAAATCCCTGATGCTGTATGGATTCTTCGATGAGAAACTGCTCGAACTTGCGCTCAAGGAACTTCCTCCAGGCGGTTCGGCAATCACAGGGCTCGTCGAAGAGCCAGATGCTATTCGTCAGAAATATGTGAAGCGTGAAAATCAATTCGGAATTAAAGAAAGCTAGTCCCCTTGCCCTCCTGCTCTTTTGCTCCCCTTCCTTCCATTCATCGAGTGGGTTAAACGGGTTGAAACGGAATAAGCAAGCCTAAAATAGTATTAGCCTGCTTCTACGGTGAGATAGTAGTTCGCTCATTGTTGATGACGACCTGCCGCGCCGTTCCGAGGTCATTAAGGGCGATGAGTTTATTGAATGCTTCATAATTCCCTTTAGTAGTTTGAATTACCAATTCAGCATCAGATGGCATGCGCATACCTCCCCGATTAGTGGGATGTTTAAATTATTCGCTCTTTTATATAGATGCAGTTTACCAGAAAAGTTCTTCAAAAAAATCCTTGCCGGCATTCTGTCATAGATTTTTGTTTACATGAGGATGAAAAATTGGTAAAATTATTAACGGTAAGATTCATTTAGTCTCTAGCGTGGAAGATGTCATTTCCCTTTTCGGCGAACTATCCGAAACCGTTACAGGAGAACAGATGGACTGGGATAAAAGCAGTGCATTGAAAAATAATTAGCCATTGAGGTGAACATTATGAGCATTACTTCATCCGAACGTCCTAATATCCTCTTTTTCTTTCCCGACCAACACCGATTCGATTGGCTCGGGAGCAATCCTAATATTCCAGTACGCACACCGAACCTCGATGGCGTGGATTATCCGCTTAATCAAAAGATGCCATCACGAGCGGCGCCAATGATATTTTGGCAAGCGTCAGTCCCTCGATGAATACCGGCGGCGGGCTTAATTTCCTCGAAATTTTCGGTTCCGCAGGGCGAATTCGCGCAGACTGGCCTTCGAATATCCTGCAAGTCCGCCTTGGAACCACCAAGAAAAGTGGAAAGTGACAATGAAGAAACAAGGGGGCTGCCGCTTT
>DTYX01000112.1 GCA_012961655.1 Candidatus Poribacteria bacterium | reverse complement strand
CGACCCTCAACGCTTAAATTATGAAATAATGGCAGACCATCCCGACTACGCACATGAATATCAGCAAATTCAAATCTCAGCCCCCGTCGAAGTGAAAGCGCCCGATATAGTTCTCAAAAAAGGATATAGCGTCTCTGGGACTGTGACTGATGAATCGGGAAAACCGATTCCCTTTGCAACGGTGGAGTATCCAGGGTTTCATGGAAAGGTGAAGACAGATTTACAAGGACGTTATCAATTAAAAAACATCCCGGATTCGGTGATGCCGACTAAGATTAAAGCTTATGCGCTCGGATTTGCTCCCGCTCTCAAGGAAATCACAGCCGACCGACAAGATAACGTGGCGGATTTTGTCCTGGGGAAAGGATACACCCTTTCAGGAAAAGTTACAGATGTCGAAGGCAAACCGTTGAAAGATGTGTTCGTCAGCTTGTATGTTCATAATTGGCACTTGCCACTAATTCCGAATACACGTACAGATGAAACAGGGCGATTTACGCTAAATAATGTACCCGCCGGCGAAATTCAATTACACGCATCCAAAGACGGATATAACACCGCATACTTACAACATGCGGTTATGGGAGATGCGCAGAATCTTTCGCTTGTGTTAACCTCAAAATCGGCGTTTCAGATAAAAATCAAAGTCGTGGACGCGCAGACAAATCAGGCGATACCTGCTTTTGAATGGGCTTTGACAGAGTCACCAGAATCCAGAAGACGAACTGTCTTCCAGCCGCGATACGAATCGCGTCAGAGCGCGGATGGTACGCTGGAATACTTCGCAAATGAAGCGGGCAAAGTCTATGATGTATTCGTAAGAGCCAAAGGATATGCGCCCGGAGTGGTACGCGGAGTTCATGCGGTGCAGAAGAACGAATTAAAAACAGTATTCGTCAAACTTCAACGCCCCATCATCGTAGAGGGTAGGATGGTAGCAGATGCTACAGGTACGCCCGTTTTCAACGCGCGAGTGCAGGCATTCAATGAAGACCATCCCATTACCGTTTCCAACGATGAGGAATTCAACCGACCAGGATATGCCACCGCCTTTACAGACTTAAACAGCCGCTTTTCCATCGGCGCAACCTCGCCAGAGAGTGATTATCTATACATCACGCATCCAGAAGCGGGCGTTGCTGTGGTAGCTATCGCACAGATTGGCAACGCGCCGATTCGATTGACAAAGAGTGCCAGCGTCCATGGACGGACGCTTCAGGATGGCAAGCCTGTATCTCAAGCGCATGTCTATTTGGAAGATATACCGTTGGGAGTACAACAGGAGACTAAATATCCGCTAAGACATGAAATGCACATACGGACATCGGAGGATGGCAGATTCACTTTTGAACATCTTCTGCCTGGCAAATATACCGTCAGTTGGAATAACCGCTCTCGTAAAGTAGAGCTGTCAGCCGGAGAGACGGCGACTATTATCTACGGTGAACCGGGCGGCATCGATGTGTTTGGAACGGTCCGCGATGAAAATGGTAAACCGATAGAGGGAATAACTGTCGTAATTTCACAGCAAGGCAGCGCGGAGACAGATGCGCAAGGCAAATACATCATTCACGATGTCCCGCCTGGAAAGTATCCAGTTTTCGCTTTTTCGATGAAACGTCCCATTAAACTGCCATTTAAAGATGCGTTCAAAGGAGAAATCGAGGCGCCTGAAGGCAAGGAACGTTTTAAGTTTGATATTGTTATCGAATTAAAGAATGTGCGATAGGAATTTCTCCGAAGCCTTACTACAAACGCTCGTTTTGCTTAATTCAGTACCAATTCTGCTCAAACAAACCGGCAATCGCAAGCAGATTTGAGCTTGACTACTATCAGTTTGAAAATTACCGATGCATATATCCTTCAACAATTTTTTTAATCAAGTCCGTCGTAGATTTTCCCGGCACGTTAAATCCGACGACAACTCTGCCTCCGTAAGATTCCACCGCTTCTCGTTCGATAAGTTGTTCTAATTTATAGTCTCCGCCTTTTACATGGATATCGGGTTTCAGTTCAAGCAGCAGCGCGATTGGGTCTAATTCTGAAAAAATGGTGACGTAATCCACGCATTCCAAAGCCGCCAGCATCTCCGCGCGTTCATCTTCGGGGACAAGCGGGCGCGGCTCACCCTTCAAAGCTCGGACGGATGAATCGCTGTTGACCGCGACAATCAGCATATCCCCCAATTTGCGCGCTGCTTGTAGATAACGCACATGCCCAATGTGCAGTACGTCGAAGCAGCCGTTGGTTGTTGCTACTTTTTTCCCTTCACTTTGCGCTTGACGGATTATCTTGGCAAGTTCCTCACGAGTATGAATTTTCTTTGACATGATTGAACTCCTTGACTGTTGAGTCTATCTACATCTTGCTAGCAAATCATGAATCAAAGCGTAATGCGTAAAACGTAATTCGTAAGAGATTTTGCGTTTTACGTTTCACACATAATACGCCCGTTGCGCTTGTTTTTTGCGCTTCTTAGGTTTGCGAGGTTGTGTAGCTTCTGTTTTTTCCGCTCTTTTCTCTTCTTGCTGATATTCCCTCTTGTCTAGCTTTTCCTCTTCATATTGTGTATAATTCCCTTCATGCAAATGAGCTGTGCCGTTTTCAAAGACAAGCACTCTATTGACGAGTTTATCCAAAAAGTACCTGTCGTGGGAAATGACCAGAATTGTCGCTGGATATTCCTGCAACGCTTTCTCCAGTACCTCTCGCGATGGAATATCAAGATGATTAGTCGGTTCATCCAACAACAGCACATTTGCGTTTTGCAAAAGTAACTTAGCGAGCATTATGCGGCTCTGTTCGCCGCCTGACAGCTCTGATATCCGTTTGAAAACATCATCGCCGCTAAACAAAAATCTTCCTAGGAACGTGCGAATTTTTTCCGGGGTCCAATCGGGTCGTCGTTCAGAGATCTCATCAATCAAGGTGTTGTTCAGATTCAAGCCGGTGTGTTCCTGGTCATAATATCCAAAACTCAAATTATAGCCGACCCAAAATTCTCCCGAAGTTGGTCGCTCCTCGCTTAGAATCATCCGAAACAGCGTGGTTTTGCCCGCGCCGTTGGGTCCGATGATGCCCACGACATCTTTGCGGTAAATATCAAATGTTAAGTTTTCAAAAACCTTTTTGTCGCCGTAACTTTTACTCACATCGCGCAGGCGCAAAATATCATCGCCGCCGCGTATATCGGGTGTGAATCGAAGTTTTGCCATCGTTTTCTCTTTTTTAGGTTTTTCGATGCGCTCCATGCGGTCTAAAAGCTTCTGTCGTCCTTTAGCCTCTTTGCTACGCTGACCTGCCATGTATCGTCTGATGAATTCTTCGTTGTGCGCAATCAATTTCTGTTGCTGTTTGTATTTCCGTTCTTGCGTCAATGTCTCTACCTCTTTGGTTCTCAGATAAGCGCTGTAATTGCCGCGATATACCGTTAGACGATGGTCTTTCAGTTCCGCTATTTTTTTAGCGACTTTGTCCAGAAAATATCTATCGTGGGAGACGACTACGACTGTGCCCTTGTAGTCGTTATTTAAGAAGGATTCCAACCATTCGATTGCTTCTATGTCAAGATGGTTTGTCGCTTCGTCCAATAACAACAAGTCCGGTTCTTCCAGCAGCAGCTTTGCCAGGGCGGCGCGGCTCTTTTCTCCACCGCTCAACACTTCGATGGGCATATCATAATACGATGAATCAAATCCCAGTCCACCCAGAACCATATTTATCCGATATTCATAATCATACCCTCCGGCGGCTTCATGTTGTTCCTGCAAGCGGGCGTATTTTTCCAGCAACGCCTCGGTATCGGCGTCAGGATGCCCCATCTGTTCAGCTACCGCTTCCATTTGAGCTTCCAAATCGTGCTGTGCCTTAAATATTTTCAACATCTCATCGCGCAGATTACTATTTTCATCCAAATTCGGCTCTTGACTGAGATAGCCAATTCTAACCCAGCGCGCCTTCGATACTTTGCCTATAAAATCCTTCTGTATGCCAGCGATGATTTCCAACAACGTCGTCTTACCCGTTCCGTTGGCTCCTATCAATCCAATTCTATCTTCGCGGGAAATCTGCCAGGAGATATCATCCAATATGAGGACGGGGTCATAATATTTGGTTACATGGTTGAGAGTTACGAGAGACACGGTAAACTCCTAGTTGAATACTTTCACAGTGAGGCTTTTACATAAAACGTATTATGCATATAATTCACACCAAACGTTTTAGAACCACCAATTGTCAGCGGCTATTCCTTTAAATCCAACATATCCGAAATCCTTCGCACAAAATCGATATTTCCATTCGGAGGGACTTGGTCAGCGGAGGCGAGGATAAATCTGCCTGAATCGGAGTGACAGGCTACTATTTTTTCAACGTGCTTTTTTAAATCATCCCAGGTAAATGGCGGCGCAAACATGGCTCCGGGTACGCCACCCCAAAGAACAGTCTTCTCAGGCACAAATGTTCTAAGTTCTTCGACTGGAACATCGCCTACGGGTTCGGGGGTTATGGATTCAATAAAGTCAAGTGAAGTATTCGCAAGTTCGGTAATCAGCCCGCGCATCGTTCCGTCCAAATGTACGCCGACGACTTTTCCCGCCTCGTGAAGTTGCTTGATTCGTTTCACATAATATTTGGCGCTGTATCGCTTGAAAAGCCCGCCCGCAGTCTCCGCTGAAAGGTTATCGGGAAACTCAACGACGTAAGCGGGTGAACGACAGATGGTCTCGTAAATCTCATCTTCTTTCTGGGCAATGGTCTGAAGCGTTTCCTCAACATCCTCAGGATAATCGGCGACGAGAAACGCCAGGTTGGTGATACCCGCCCATTCCACCGTCAATCGAGCCAGAGGCGTTCTCGGCGGCAGTAGCACGGGAATACCGTGTTCGCCCCATAGTTCATCTATACGCTTGAAATTATCGAAACTCGAATGTATCGTCTCCGCCGAAATAAAACACCTGAGAGCCCGCAAGTCATCGGGCGTTTTGACGGCATATTCGACAGGAGCGCTGGATGTCGAAATAGGACAGTAGCGGCGAACGGTACGAAGCGTTCCCTCTGGAGTATGAATCTCATGGATATCTAAATCGTCCTCTTTTTTGTGTGAGGATTGAAACTGAGCCTCATCGCGTTTCCCATAGTATACCGACGGCGGGAACAGATATATGCCAACCCCCAAATCCCTGTGTAGTTTCAGATACCCTTCATCTCCTTCATATTCTCTTGGATACGTACCGTTTTGCCGCTGTCCGGCTATCCAGTAAGTTAAGTCAGCAAACCAGGGCATTTGGTCCGGCATTTCGCCGTTAAACATGGCGATAATTCTTTCTCTTATGGTCATAGTTGTTTCTCAACCTTCCAATCCACTAATTACTTTATTCTCTTGATTCGATCACTTCTCTCAACGCTATAGAATCGATTTACCTACCTAAATAAAATTTCTTCTTGATTCTGTTGTTTTGTTATGCTACAATTTTAAAAACTACCTAACCTAAATAGCAACTTATACCAATTCTCCATAAAGGTAAAGCTTTAGCAACTCCTTGTAGCAATTCCTTCCAGCAAACTTCAGCTTTAAGGGGTGAGATGCTTTGCTATCTCATCCCCTTAGATGAATGAACTTAATTTGCCTGTTATGCTATGTTATCAAGGAGAAATGGTATTAGGTTATTTTATCATATTTTATAGATTGGTTCAATGGGAATATACGGAAAAAATTCTGAATGATTTGACACCCGAACCCCCAATAGATTTAGGTGATTTTTCTCTGTATACAACCCCTGTGATTTATTCCATCCTTTAGGGCCATTTGGACCGTTCATTGAGCCGCCCGATGAGATTACTCTGATTTTTCCCCGTGCACCTTGGCTAAGTCCTGATCAGCCTCTTTTGGAAAGAGCCTTAATAGAAGCCATAAAGGAGTTTTTAAAAGAAGTGGGTGAAGCAGGAAATAATGGATTAAGAGACAATGCAATGATTAATGGCAAGTTCATAGATTATGTTGTCGTGAGCATTCTGGAGTAGAGAGAAGCATCATTGTGGCTACGCAAATGGGTGTAGCGTTGTATTCAACACTTGGCTACGAGATTATCGGCTATAAACAGAAATTGGTTCCGAAGGATTGGGAAGGGAAAACTCATGATGAGACCACTTGACTTTTCCGAAGAGGATCTTCTCAAGCTGTTTGAGGAAGCTCTTAAAAACGGCGTTTTCAGTGATTCTTTCAAGTATGGGTTGGCGAAGTTACTGTTAAGGTAATTCACGATTTTTTGATGGTGAAGAAATCGTTTGGTTCTGGATTGGCCCTCATGCGGAATATAACAGGTTACTCAAACGGCTTTAAGATCCTAACCAGCCGTTGCAGTTGGGTCATTAGGCAGCATCAAGGTTGCTTGAAATTTTGGCGATTCGTCTACATTAATTCATTGGAGGTACAATATGCATAATGAATTCATGGCAATTATTGAGCGCTATGAAGAATGGTTTATCGCTTATTGCCCCGAGATTCCGGGGGCGAATGGACAAGGACGTACCATAGAAGAATGTAAGCAAAATCTTGCAGAAGCTATAGCTCTCATTCTTGAGAATCGCCGGGAGGATGCGTTACAAGGAGGGCATAATCTGATATGTTACTAAATGAAAAGATCGAATCCGGCGCTAAACTTGTTAGCATTATCATGGGTAGCGATTCCGATTTAGATGTAATGAAAGAAACTGCAAAAGTTTTGGAGGAATTCGAAATTCCATTTGAGATGACCATCTCCTCAGCACACCGTTCTCCTGCAAGAACCATCGAATATGCGTCAAACGCATCCAAGCGCGGCGTCGAAATTATCATCGCAGGAGCTGGACGAGCCGCGCATTTGGCGGGCGTGATTGCAGCACATACAACTTTGCCTGTGATTGGTGTGCCGATAGACAGTGGTCCTTTGAGTGGCGTGGACGCTTTATATTCCATCGTCCAGATGCCCGCAGGGGTTCCTGTAGCAACTATGGCAATCGGCAGTGGCGGCGCCAGAAACGCCGGTATTCTTGCAGCCCAGATTCTCGCTCTGAAATATCCGTCTCTCAAAGCAAAACTGGAAGTTTATAAAAGTAAGCTCGCGGAAGGTGTGGAGCGGAGAGCGGCGCGATTGGAAGAACTCGGTTACGAAAAATACAGTTCGGAATAGGATACTACTACATTGTGAAAAATAGCCTACGTAGGTCGATTTTCCAAAATCGACGTTTTTCGTCGAGATGTGAATCTCAACCTACAATCACTCAAAATATATTTCACAATGCAATAGATTATTGGAACCAGGCATTGCCGTGTGGAGGATATTTGCGGATTTTTGGTGGATGCGTAAAACTCATGATGCTTTTTCACAATTTTCCCAAAACATGCAATTGATATTCACAACTCATAGTCCTACGGAAACTCAGGAATTAGGATACCGAATCGGCAAGCTACTGAAAAAGGGCAGTATCGTCGCTCTCATCGGTGATTTAGGCGCAGGTAAAACCTGTTTGACGCAGGGAATTGCCAGAGGAATTGGCATCGACGCGAATCAGGTTGTCAACAGCCCGTCGTACATCCTGATTAACGAATACACAGGTTCCTGTCCCGTCTATCACATTGACCTGTATCGCATCCGAGATTCAGCCGAATTAGATGACTTAGGCTTGGAAGAATATATATACGGACACGGAATCTGTGTTATTGAGTGGGCTGATAGATTACTGGAATCTCTGCCCGAATCTTATCTGAAAATCTTACTTTCTCATGCCAAAACAGAGGACACCAGAACAATAGAGATAATAAATGTTGGGGCGGAATACACAAAGTTAATCGAGGGATTAATTTCATGAAGATTCTTGGGGTAGATACTTCTACCGCCGTCGGCAGCATAGGAATCATCGAGGATGAATCGGTTATCGCCGAATATAGCTTAAATGTAGTGGCGTCACATTCAGCTAAGTTGATGCCCGCCATAGATGATGCGCTCAAACGTTCGGCGTTGAAGATTCAGGAATTGGATGCTTTCGCGGTCGCAATTGGGCCGGGTTCGTTTACAGGTTTGCGTATCGGCGTGGGCACAGTCAAAAGTTTCTGTTACGCCCTGAAAAAGCCGATTGTCGGTGTTGTCACCTTAGATGTCCTGGCATACAATCTGAAATATGCCGATAAGTTCATCTGTCCGATTCTCGACGCGCGCAAGCAGGAAGTGTACAGCGCCATCTATCGCGGCGGCATTAAACTTGTACGACGGACTGATTATCTCTGCGCGAAGATCGAATCCATCCTTGGGAATATTACTGAGCCGACAATTTTCTTAGGCGATGGTGTGAACCGATACAGAGAAGTCATCGTCCAGAATCTCAAAGAGCGCTCCATCATCGCAGAACCGCCCTTTGGATTCTGCCGCGGCGCCGTTGTTGCGCTATTGGGCTATGAACGGATTGCAAACGGCGAGTCCGATGATTATTTCTCCATCACGCCATTTTATATCCGCAAACCGGAAGCTGAAGTAAGAATAGAAAGTAAAAGGGCAAATGGGTGAAGAGGTAAACAACAGGAGGTGCAAACGGTGAATTCGGAATCCATAACGCTCGATGAGTTCCTAACAAACGATTACGAATCTTATGAATACTTCAAGGGAGAATTAGTACCAATGTCTATCCCAACAATGGAACATGGAGTAATTAGCGCCAATATCGTTACCTTGTTGAACAACCATGTGCGTCAGCATCAATTGGGAAGAATCTACACAGCAGAGACTACATTCCAAGTTGGAGAAAGTGGACGAAAACCTGATGTAGCGTTTGTTTCACAGGCTCGTATTCCTGAAAACGCACGCCAAGCCAGCCCTATTCCTCCAGACCTTGCAATCGAGGTTGTCTCGCCAAGCGATAAGGTTTACGATGTTCAGGAAAAGACATTGGAATACCTGGATGCTGGAACTCGAATGGTTTGGGTAATTGAACCGATTGCCAAAACGGTTACCGTCTACCGCTCACCGAACGACATCAAAACACTTACCATCAACGATACCCTAACGGGAGAAGATGTCGTTGAGGGATTTCAGTGCGCCGTATCGGAGGTTTTTGAGTAAGTATTTGTTTCAATACTTGAATCAAATAATAGGCGGAACGTTCCGCTCAATCCAGTCGTTAGGCGGCAACACAGAACAGAGGAGTGAATTGAGATATGCCGAATTTAGGTATCAGAGGGCTCTACTACATTACACATATCGATAACCTTCCCTCCATACTTCGTTACGGAATACTATCACACCAACTTGTTGAGGAGAGAAATATCTCCTATACACCGATTTACGATACCGAAATCGTTACAGACCGTAAGAGCATACTTGCACCAGATAGCAAGAGTTTATGGAGCTTTGCTAATCTTTACTTTCAAGCTCGAAACCCGATGCTTTATAGAGTTATATATGAGAAATCTTACAAAAACATCGCTGTTGTTGAAGTAAAGCCGGATCTTTTAGATAGACCTGATATCTTCATTACAACGGGTAACGCCAGAGCTTCCGATTCTGAAATTTTGTCTCAGAAGGTAGGAGTGAAAAGACTGCGTCAAATTAGGAAAGATGTAGATGTAGTTTGGTGGAAGCCGGAAGACGGTTCCAAAAGAAAAATAATGGCTGAATGCTTAGTGCCGGACTTAGTGCCATCGAATTTCATTCAAGCCGTTTATGTGGCAACCCATGAAGTTGCGGAAGAGGCAAAAAAACTATTGCCATCTGACATACCCATTATTCCTGAACCCAACACGTTCTTCCAACCGCTATGGAAAAAACGGCTTACTCCAAATTTATTTTTG
>DTYX01000111.1 GCA_012961655.1 Candidatus Poribacteria bacterium | reverse complement strand
GCCAGTATCCTGTTGTGCTGTTTGACTGTCGGAACTAAAGAAAATGTCTGCCCCTTTGCCTTTGACCCTAGCTCGTTTTTTCGCCATTGCTTAATACCTCCTTTTTGCTATCATAGCAATTATATTACTTACATTCTGAAAAGTCAACTCTTGTAGATTAGGTGGGACTATTCTGAAAAGAAATGGTGAAGATACTGCCCGTATTCCTTCAAATCAGCCCCAGTTTCCTTAATATACAACTCCCAAAACCTTCGGACTTCAAGTGCGCGCTCATCAGTTTTGTCCCTCTCGGCGGATTTGGCGCCGCCCACATACACAGCAACACCCTCAAGATTTGGGATGAGCTTATGCTGTTTGAGCGTGTTAAGCAGTGCCGAGCGATATGCGCTATTAATCTTGTCTCTTTCAAAGTTCCATCTAGTTCCTGCGATGATGCTGTCTTGAAGCATATCAGACAACAAAACCAATAGGCGTTGCGTTTTTCCGACCGGGAAGATGTCAGCAGCAACCATGAACGAAGTTATAATATCGGTGTACGGGCTGATGGCACCTTCGTCTATTCTCTTGCATGCCGTTTTGAACTTTGCTTGATGGCTAGCTTGAAATTCCTCCTTCCTATTCTTGTACACCAGCGGATTCTCCAGAGGCGCCGGTTTTGGAAATGGCGCGCTTACAAAGAGCGGTTTCGCATCTGACCATGTCTTATCGGATATCTGATTGACCACGATTTTATCACCCCCATGGTTGAGTTTCATGACCATCTTCCGCACCTCCTCTTTGTAATAGTCACGCGAAGATTTGGCTGTCCCAGAAAAATCAACGAAAACAAGGATGAAACGCGGCGGGGCTGCCTCACGACAGCCTATCAGCAAACTCAAAAAAAACAATAACAGAAAATGTCGGCTACCGCATATAATCCTTAGTTTCATAAGATACCTCCTTGTCAGATTCCGGTGTCCATGCAGCGGGGAGTTCGGATTCGTAATTCCACTTTTCCTGTGCCTGCTCGGATACCGCTTCCTCAAATTCAAAAGATGGTATGTTGATTATCGGTTCTCGCTTAAAAGAAATCGGCATTTCTTTTAAGCTTGCCTTCATCCGTCTGCGCATGTTATGGTCGCGGTAGAGCATAATGATGGTTCTTGCAGAGTTTTTTATCTCTTCAGCGTGTCCTTTCATCTTGTCGCGCCATGCCAGCCTTCTGGCACCAATGTCATGGTAAGGCTTTTGCGTCTGCTCATACCTCTTTTTGAATCGGTAAATATCAGGGTCTTTGTCATGCGCCATGTAAGAAGCAACCACCGCTCCTACAAAGAGAAGCAGATTCAATGCGATAAATGTCCAGACCGCGACATTGATAGACAGGAAATTCTGTCCTGTGTTCGCGATGTAATCTCTTCGGACGAC
This sequence comes from Candidatus Poribacteria bacterium, assembly GCA_012961655.1. GTDB lineage: Bacteria > Poribacteria > WGA-4E > DTYX01 > DTYX01 > DTYX01. Next base: position 2,117 of record DTYX01000111.1, on the reverse strand, counting down.
GGCAAACGCTATGAGCCCTCCAGCAGTGATGATGATTTCAACCGGGTAAAGTATCCAATCGGTGAGCGACTGCCAACCATGTTTCAAGGATTTTCCGACGTGGTGTCCGACCAAGGGCAAACCGATAAAAATGACAATTGCCATTAAACCTGTGAATACCGTGTTTTCCCCTAGAATGCGGAAAACTACTATATTCACTGCGAACTCACAAATTCCAATCAAAAGCAGGATGAAATAGTAAGGTAACATTGTCCCCACAGTCGTATCCCGTCCTAGCTCGCTTCTCTTTGTTTCATAATTCTTAAAGGCTCTCTTGAAAACATCTTCACGGTCTCGATTTTCCCCACTCAGGCGAGCGTCTTTGGCCTTCCATTTACGGTGTATCGCACTGACAGTTCTTTCGGCAGCCGCACAGACTCTTTGTTCGAAAGGGGCGGGAGTCTCCTCGTCCCTCGGCGGCATTCCCAGTATTCCATCCCTTCTGCCATAATACCACGCTTTCAATTTCCAAAACACTTGCTGTTCCTCCTTATTTGGGCTAAATATAGATTAAAAGTTGGCAAGAGGGGTTGCGAGCCCTGTCTGGCCAGGACAGAACTCTGGGTTAATGACTTAGGGAAGCAACTCAAGAGAAAAATACTTAACAGTCTTTACCTTTCCCTTTTGGTGCTCCCTTGAAGTCATAGAGTAGCCCGCCTATGATTGAATTGTCAGCTTCATAGGCTTGTGTCGTTCCATCTTTGTGGTGGTCAGCGACTTCGGTTAAGGGGCCCTTGCCTCCGTAAATCAACACTCCGAGGACAGAGTTGTCGGCTTTATATTGCCATGAGCGTCGTCCATCTTTAGAGGTTTCACGGATGGCGGTGACGTTACCCTTGGTGTCGCGGATGTAGCTTTTCTTTCCCATTAGTGGTCACTCCTTTCTTGGCCAGTATTGGATTCCCTTGCCAAGCGCCTACTGTTCAGACGAAAAGAATGAGCAAAACCTAACAAAAAATTTTGCGCTTCAGTTTTTTTACTGTTTATCGAGGATTAACAGATGCAAACAACTCGGCATCATTCCCCAGTATCTCCCTTACGGTATCCCGACAAGCTTGACTATTGAAAATACCATCACCATTCACTTTGTCGATGTTATTAAGGTCAGGATGGTTTTGTTTGACATCCCCTAACAGAGGTTTCAGAAAATCGGGTTCGTATTGCTTCCCGTTCAACACGATACACCCCACAGGGGCTCCACTTGATGCCAACTGGGACATTCCAATTTGATGTGCGTAGTAACACTTATACTTCCCTTTGATATACCAATCAGCGGTTTCATCAGTTGAGACTTTATCTTCGCAATCTTCAAAGAGTTCACATTCCCGACATTCCTTCACATACTTTCCAGGTGTGGAATATCCCAGAAGATGTGTGTTGTCGATATTTAAAGTATCCTCCTTCAACTTCGATTGACTCCACATCTATTATTTGTTCATTTTCAGCCACCAAATGAATTTCTAAAAGTCCATCTCGAATATAGCGCCGTGCATCGCCTATATGCAGTCTCTGTTGTCTGCGATTACCATTTAGAGTGAAAGTGACACCATGCAATTGCTTTCCTCTAACATTCTCAAGCAGAAACGCTTTACCGCCCATCTCATCTTTTGCTTGATAATCAATTCTTATTACAAGCGAGCCCGCTTGAATATCCGCCTTGATTAGATAAAATGCTACAGCTATTCCATGTTCTTCCAAAGATTCAAGGCGAATTCCATCTCGGAAAATCGGACTTAGACTAACTTGAGCTTTCCCTATCTCCCTGTAACCATCGGTTTCTTTGCCGTGCCGATATTCCCTGAAAACTATACTTTGACGCTCGTAATCATAAACCTGAGACTGACCCATCAAAGCATAGAAGGTCATAAATGAAATTATTAAAAACAAAAACTTTTTCCGCATTTTTTTCCTCCTTTACCATTTTTTAAGATAAGGAAGAGGATTGATAGGTTCTCCATCTTTAAGGATTTCATAATGAAGGTGTTTACCCGTAGTTCTTCCTGTTTCTCCAATCAACCCCAACCTTTGATGTTGATTTACCGCTTTACTATATGAAAGAGGAGGTCAATACCTTGGTG
>DTYX01000110.1 GCA_012961655.1 Candidatus Poribacteria bacterium | reverse complement strand
TAGCAAGAGTTATGCTTGTCTAATTTTCCCCAGATTCTTCTTGGAGTTAAACTTGAGAAAATTTTCTTCATTAAACCGATGTTGCAACATCTCAACTTTTGTGATATGCTTATCCGCGCTAGATTGCGCTGAGTTTTCTCAGAAAGTAGATTTGGAGAAGAAAAATGAATGAAACCGAATGTAAATATGATTTACTCCTGAAGGATGGGCATGTCATTGACCCTTCAAATAACATCGATAAGTCGATGGATGTCGCCATTAGGGGAAATAAAATCGCCCAAGTTGCCGAAGATATTTCATCATCGCAAGCAAGAAAAATAATCAATGTCTCGGGATTGTATGTAACCCCAGGCTTGATTGATATCCATGTTCATCTCTGTGGATATGCGGGATGGCTTTTTCCCGATTTTCATTCCTTCAGCAACGGAGTTACGACTGTCGTTGACGCGGGTGGACCTGGTTGGAAGTCCTTCGAGGAATTCAAGAAGAGTATTATCGATACGTCCAAGACGCGCGTGTTGACATTGCTCAACATCGTCGGCGCCGGTATGCTAGGCGCTGTTGAACAAGATGTCAGCGAAATGGAGCCAATTCCCGCAGCGGAAATGATTAAAAAATACCCGAAGGATATTGTCGGCGCTAAAACCGCTCATTTTATGGGGTCAGGTTGGGAAGCTGTGGATGGCGCTGTCCGTGCCGCTGAAATGAGCGGTACAATTGCTATGGCAGATTTCAGACCGATGCCTACTCGCAGTTACAAAGATTTGCTTCTGTCGCATCTTCGTCCTGGAGATATCCATACGCATATGTATGCCCAGCATATTCCTCTGCTGAATGAACAAGGCGTCGTCAACGATTATGTCTGGAAAGCGAGAGAACGAGGAATCATCTTTGATGTAGGACACGGCGTCGGGAGCTTTTGGTGGCGGGTCGCTGTCCCGGCGATGAAACAGGGCTTTGTTCCTGACTCCATTAGCACTGACCGTCATAAAGCGAGTGCGCTTATACCGAACGCCTCGATGATGATAACCATGTCGAAATTTCTCAATATGGGTATGCCGTTGCCTGAAGTTATCCTGCGGTCAACTGTCAATCCCGCCCGCATAATTCGACGCCCCGAACTGGGGACATTAAGTGTTGGCGCAGACGCTGATGTAGCTGTTATCGAATTGCTCAAAGGAGATTTCGGCTTTGTGGATTCGGGGCATGCGAAGATGTGCGGAACTCAAAAACTTCAAGCCTCGTTGACCATTCGGAACGGCGAAATAGTCTGGGATTTAAACGGCCTGAGTTGGCCCGATTGGGAAACGGCAGGACAATATACGGTTATCAATCAATGACCGATTTTTTGAAGCTTGAAGCTGCATAAATTTGACATTTTGAGTAGTCTGACGGAATATGCCAATTTTGAATTTAAGCCAAAACGAAGGGAGAAAAATATGCCAAAATCCTATGAAGGTTCACACCAGCAATACGACGTCATCTGCCAATCAAATGTAATGTTGCCAATGCGAGATGGCGTGCATTTGGCAACAGATATTTACTTTCCGGCGTTGCGTGGGCAGCGGGTGTCGGAGAAATTTCCGGTAATTCTGGAGCGGACACCCTACGATAAGTCGGCAGCGGGAAACGTGACGAACGGTGCCTACTTTGCCCGGCGCGGCTACATCTGCGCCATCCAGGACGTGCGCGGCAGATTTGAAAGTGAAGGCGAGTGGTATCCATTCGCCAAAGAAGCTCCTGACGGCTATGACACCGTGGAATGGCTCGGGGCACAGATTTGGTGCGATGGCAAGGTCGGCACAATGGGCGGGTCTTATTGCGGCAGCGACCAATCCGCCTTAGCTACACTTAACCCGCCTCATCTGGCGACTATGATTGTTGCCGTCGGCGCATCGAACTACTACCACTGCTCGATGCGGCAGAACGGCGCCCTCGAACAGCGTTTCATGATTTACGCCTTTCGCATGGCGACCACCAGCAAGGAAGCGCTTGCAGACGCCAGCCTAAAAGCCGCGGTGGACGAAGCGTATGCGAACGTGGGCGAGTGGATTAGGCGCGCCCCACTCAAGAAAGGCACTTCACCGTTGCGGATGCTGCCGACTTACGAACGCTGGATTCTCGACCTCTTCACCCACGGCGAATACGATGACTATTGGCGGCAGCGCGGCTATGCTATTTCGCAATATTACGAAGAACACGCTGATGTGCCGACGCTCTATCTCGGCGGCTGGTATGACTCGTATGCGCGAGCGACCTGCGAAAGCTTCATGGCGCTCAGCAAGATGAAAAAGTCACGGCAGGCACTGCTGATGGGCCCGTGGACTCATGGAGGCTGGGGTGTGTCATACTCCGGCGATATTGATTTCGGCAATCACTCGTTCATCAACTACAACGATATTCGGTTGTCGTGGTTCGACCACTTTCTCAAAGGATTGTATACCGAAGTCGCTGACTGGGCGCCGGTCAAGATTTTCGTCATGGGAACAGGCGATGGAAGAGCCAACTATCAAGGGCGCCTCCATCACAGCGGCTACTGGCGCGACGAACAGGATTTTCCACTGCCCGACACCAAGTTTACAAACTATTATCTCCATGCCGACGGTTCCTTGTCTCCTAATCCCCCAGATTCATCATCGCCCTCGCGCTTTAGTTTCGACCCACGAGACCCCGTCCCAACTATTGGCGGCGGCATCTCCGCCGCTGACCCAATTATGCAAGCCGGCGCGTTCGACCAGCGCGGACACTCCAACTTCTTTGGCTGCAAAGATACCTTGCCGCTCAATGCCCGTAGCGATGTGTTAACCTTCCAGACCGAACCGCTGGAACATGATGTTGAAGTAACGGGAGCAATTACCGTCAAACTCCACGCTTCATCATCCGCTCGCGATACTGACTTCACAGCGAAGTTGATTGACGTCTGCCCATTGAGCGAAGATTATCCAGATGGACTTGCAATCAACCTGACCGACTCCATCATCCGCGCTCGCTATCGCAACGGCTGGAACAAGCCTGAGTTACTGAAGCCGGGGGAGATTTACGAGTTCACCTTCCAACTCTACCCAACTTCTAATGTCTTTAAAAAAGGACATCGCATTCGCCTGGACATCTCCAGCAGCAACTTCCCGCGATTTGATGTGAATCCAAACACAGGCGGTGATTTAGGCTTAGAACGGCGGTTTGAAATCGCCCATCAGGAAATTTATCATGATGCTGAACACCCATCGTGGATAGTTTTACCTATTATCGAGCGATAATAGATATGGCGATGACATTGCAGAAATCGGAATCCACTACAGAGCTTTCTCGGAAAGTAGACTTGTAGAGCTTGTCGCTTCACTGCGTTCAAGCAGTGTCACACAAATCCCGTTGTGATGGGACATAGCCCTTAAGTTAATCCCAATGGGGGGGACTTCGTCTTACGGTATCTCGACCTACAAAATAAGTAGTAGTATAAGGAGGAAATCGATGAAAATTATTGATGTACAGACTTACCTTGTTAACGCGGACCAGGGAGATGGAAGTGATAGACCACGTGGACGCAATTGGCTTTTTGTCAAGATTTTAACCGATGCAGGCATTTACGGTGTCGGTGAAGGCGGCGGCTGGCCCGAGGTAGTCCGCGTCGGCATCGAGGAATTGAAATTTTTCCTCATTGACGAAAACCCTTTTGATATCGAGCGATTGTGGCTCAAACTTTACGATGTCGTTCATGGACATGGACTCACCGGCGCAGTCCGCGGCGGCGTCATTAGCGCCATCGATATGGCGCTGTGGGACATCAAAGGGAAGGCTTTAGGAGTTCCGGTCTACGAACTGTTAGGCGGCAAAATCCGCTCTCGAATCCGTGTTTACGGTCACGCTGGCAGTGTAGAATCGGCCAAAAAGCTCGTTGATAGAGGGTTTACAGCATTCAAAGGTGGCGCGAATGTCGAAACACTCAAAGCAATTCGGGAGGCTGTTGGCGATGACATTGAGATTGGCGTCCACTGCCACGGCGAGTATAGCGCTTCTGCCGCAATTCGCATTGGAAAGGCGTGTGAGCTGTTCAATCCCGCCTTTTTTGAAGAACCCACAAATCCCGACGACCTGGGCGCGATGGAACTCGTCCGCGACAAAGTGGATATTCCTTTAGCATCGGGTGAGCGTTTGTACCATAAATGGGCCTTCAAAGAACTGTTGCAACGGAATCTTGTTGACATCATTCAACCTGAGATTACACGTGTCGGCGGGATATTGGAAACAAAGAAGGTTTCGATTATGGCGGAAGCGCAGAGTGTGAAGGTCGCGCCTCATGACGGCAGTGCCGGGCCCATCGCCGAAATGGCAAATGTCCACGTCATGGCGACAATCCCCAACCTTCAGTTCCTCGAACACCGCGCCTCTGATGTTCCCTGGCGTAGCAAAGTCGCTATCGGCGTAATTCCTGACAAGGATGGCTATATCGAAGTCCCTGATGCGCCGGGACTGGGAATCGATATTGATGTCGACGAAATTGCCAAGCATCCGGTCAAAGAGACTGGGGCGTACAACTACCGTTTCCGAACGCCAGAGGAGATACAACGCACGCGATAAATGGTGAGGGAGAACTTTCCTTAAACTTTCTCATTCCTCAATTCGTTAAGTAAAAGACAATATAAAAAAGGAGTTCATTAATGGCAGAACGAATAAACATCGGTATTGTCGGATGCGCCAGGATTATGCCGGCGCATCTGCGTGCATATAAGATTTTGCAAGAACATGGCATAGACAATTTCAGGATAACCGCGTTGTGCGCCCGTCAGCGCGAAGACGCAGAGCGATTCAGAAAGCGCGGAGAGGGACCGCCGCCGCGCCAACCTGTTATTCCGCCGGAAACGGGCGACCCGCTCGCTGCGCCGCACATGTACATCAGCGACTTGCACGATGATGTAGAAGTCGAAATTTACACCGATTACAGGGAAATGATTCAGAAAGCGAATATCGACGCCATCGATGTGTACGCGTCTCTCTTTGTACATCACGATGCTGCAATACCGGCATTGGAAGCTGGCAAACACGTCATGGTCGAAAAACCGTTCGCGATTTCCGTAAAGGCTGGACGATTGATGCTGGAAGCGGCGGAAAAAAATAACTGCGTGCTTTGTGTCGCGGAAAACGCCCATTATAATATAGGTACACGCTCTATTCGATGGGTAATTGACCAGGGCTACATCGGCGACATACAGATGTATGTTTCAGGCGGCGTTGGCGGATTCTGGTCGCCGGATAAAATTGTCGCACAGACGCCCTGGCGACACCAAAAAGTTTTGGGCGGCGGCGGCGGCGCTATCGACCACGGCGTCCATCAGTTCAACGTCATCCGCTATACCTGCGGCGAAGTGGAGCAAATCAGTGGATTGGCGAAGATACTTGAACCGATGCGTTATACTCGCGATGCGGAGGGGAATATCATCGCTGAAGTCGAAAATGATGTTGAAGACGTGTTCATGGCACTGCTGAAGTTTGAGAATGGAGCGGTCGGACAGATGTTATCTTCATGGGGCGGGCATGGCGAATCCATCGGCATGGGACGCGGTATCTACGGCAGCAAGGGCTGCATCAAAGGCGGGCAACTTATCCTCGATGACGGAAGCAAAAATGACGTCGTCGAACTATTCAACGAAAAAGCTGACCAATCGCTAAAAGACAAATTCTTCCCGATGGAAATTACTGACGGCTTTGCGCTGGAAACCCTAAGTTTCCTAAATGCCATCGAACATGGCACGCCATCCGAAACTGATGGCAAGGAAGGCCTGCGCGATCTGGCAGCCAGCTTCGCCATCTTAGAATCATCGGAAATCAATCGCCCCGTTACGGTTGATGAAGTCGAATCCGGAGAGGTCGCGGAATATCAGAAAGAGATAGATGAATATTACGGATTGTAAGAATATTATTGTTGGTTTTACACATATCTTAACAATCCCTCATATAATCTGAGTTTCCCGTTGCTACAATGGTGAAAGAATCAGTCCTCAAAGAGTTAAAATTGGATGAAAAACTGGTATTTCAAGGCGGCGCGGCACTATTAGATGAATATAGTCAGCAACATCATATATTCCTTCATTTTAGGACTTTCAGGCGCGATGATGCCAGGACCCGTTCTTGCCGTTACAATCACTGAGACGCTAAAACGGGGATTTATGGCGGCGGTTTTCATCGTTTTAGGGCATAGTTTGCTAGAACTTTTCACTGTTATTCTGCTATCTCTTGGGGTAGGAACAGTTTTAAATAATACTATTGCGGCCGGTATCATTGGCATAGTTGGCGGCGGAGTGCTGCTATGGATGACAGCTGGAATGTTGAAAGAATCGGGGCTGAGGAATTTTGATTTGCCCGTAGTGGTTGTATTGGCGCTTAGCATCCATGCGGTATTGCTCACACTTAACTCCTACAAGGCGTTGGAGGAGATATTTGTTAGACCCGTAGTTCTGATAAACAGACCTCTCCTGCTGGTGGGGATTCTGGGAGTGTTAGTAAGTAGCGTGATACTCTGGATGAGATTGGCGCGGGAGAGAGATGAAATAGAGGGGGTAAACCTATCCGGGATTAAATCCAAACGACGGATGACGCCCTTCAATCTCGGCGTCGTCATCAGCTTATCTAATCCGTACTGGACGTTCTGGTGGTTGACCGTCGGTTTGAAATTGGTCAGCGATGCTCTTCCGGGCGGCGTTCTGATTGTCTCCGCCATCTACTTTGGACATATTCTTTCGGATTTCGCCTGGTATTGCCTGGTCGGCGCTTTCGTCGTCTTCGGGAGAGAATTACTATCGACTGGCGCCTACAGATGGATGTTAGCGGTCTGCGGGGCGTTTCTGTTGCGTTTCGGACCCTACTTTATCTATTCGGGAGGGCGATTTTTGTTTTCAGTATAAGAGATGACATCAGCAATAATATTTGGGCTGCCAAATCCGCCAGCTTTAGTTACAACTGGGATGCCGTTGTATTTGCCGCCCATTAGAACACCAAAAGGGATGAATTTTTCAATCTCTCCTTTGATTTCAATACCCACAGCCCCCAAAACTTGCGTCACAAAATAAGCTGTCTGTCCTCCGGTCAATAGTAGGAAAGCAGAGTTTCCCATGATTGAATCATCATTAATTGTTTCTCCCAGAGCTTTCACGATGTCATTCTCCTCCCGTTTACTGCATTTAAGAATAGTTCGATTAGTCCTGACAATTACATGTTTTTTAGCTTGCAGAGATGACCAAACTTGGCTTCGTAATCGCTCAATTTCGGCGATTCTGGACTTACCTTTGGCAATCACTTTGCTGACATCTAGTTCTAGCAGATTGAGCTTATCGCCCGAAGTAGCCAAAGCTTTTTCAATTTGGGCGTCTGTCTGTTTATTAAAGGAACCCGCTATCACAATAACCGTACCATCGATTGAAATATGCGGCAATTGTCGTATCCAGTCGGTAATTTGAGGAACTGACATATTGCTCGCAGCTCTCAAAACCCGGCAGATAGCGCGAAACAGACCCGCTGAACCGACGGACAATATTTTGGCGTTTAGTCGATGGATTGCTTCAGCGATATTGTCCAAATCCTCTGGAATAACCGCATCGGCTACAACTGCAGCGCCTTGAGGTTGTTTTGACAACGCGGATTTGATGTCCCGCCAGCCCCGCTGAACGACATCCAAGGAGATTAGTTGAACGGGTTCATCCAGTTGAACGCCAATGATATCGGGAATATAGGAGGTGGGATAAGAGGTCGTTATACCTCTGGCGTACTGTGTTTCATGAACTGGCACGATATTTCCATTTTCCTTCACATAGTGCGCGCCATTTCGAGTGATTCTGCCGTTTTGTGGCAACGCCGGAGCGATGACGACCAAATCGCTCTGGAGTACGTCTCTCAAGGCTTTTACACCGGCGCCGATATGCCCTCTCATAGTCGAGTCGATTTTGTAGTATGTTACCGCGCTTTCTGGTATCGCAAGCGCGTGAGATTTCTCCCAGGTGATGCGGTATGTTTGTTCGGCGGACAGTTCTCGGGTTTGAGTATTAAGCACAATAGTTGTCTTTGATTTGACGGAAGCGCTTCGCACAACGGCGGCGTCCATTTTATTTAAAACCACCGCAGGACAGCTCTGAAGTCCAACTTCCATCGCACCTGTCAGGTCATCGGCAAACACAATTATCTGTTCATTTTTTATATTTAACAAAGGCTGCATAAAAAAGAGAGATTCATGTAGTGTAGCCGAAGTCGCAAGACTTCGGGGAAATCGGTGCTGAATCCGAACGTAGCCGAATTCGCTAAGAATTCGGGGAGTTCAAAGCGAAAGGACACCACGACTGAGCAAGTTTATCAAAACAGATTTAACGGTGCACTTCGTATCAAATATAATATCTCGCGGCTTTTATAAAATTTCCATATACTCGTCCTAGCTCTCGAAGCAATTCATCAGAGCTTAAATGTTCTGCCCGGTGAGAAGGACTATACCAATCCAGCTTCAATCCCGCCGAAGCTGCTGCCGCGAGCTTGAGGTTATCAATCTGAGTTAGCCAAAGCGCCATGTCTATTAGACCTTCGTTTTTTGACAGTTTCGACATGTTGTATGCGTGGTGCATTAACTGAAAGAGCCACTGTTGGATATTGCTATTTAATAGGTATCCTATACCGCCGTCCACCTTTGTCGAAGTAAAGGCTGGCAAGCTCAAACGTTGTGCTTTGTCGTGGAATTTTGCCGCGGCTTCAGACACAGTCGCAAACGTTACGCCAAGGGCATTTAACGTCTCACATAACTGAGATAGAACTAAAGATATTTGTGAGGCTTCAACGCGATTATCATAACTTCTCAGAGCATTTAAATCCAAACCCAGCAGAACAACATCACCGGGAACTGCTTTAATTTGTTGGGCGATGGCTTCTATCCGCGAGGTGATATTTTGGGGCGATGGCTCTGAAAGAATCTCCATCAGGAGAAGACTGAGGGGTCTATGCCGCAAGCATAAAAGTGGATGGTCATTTATTTTGCCAAGGTAAGACGGCTCTCGTCCCTGAAGCGCCCATTCGGCGCCCTCCATTATGACAGCGTTAAAATGCAGCTTAGCGAAACTTTGGTAGATTTCGTTATTCATGCAGAGTTCAGTCGTCGCCGCCACGTTAAGGTCTTTCCCCAGACGTTCTTCCCACCATTGCTTAAATAACGCGGTTTGCTGAATAAACATGTCGATGTCCAGATAGAAACTCAGACTAGAATGCGGTTCAAGGCAAATTATCTCCACCTGAGGATGTAACATTAAGTCATCGAACCCCCACGGTGTCTGTTCCAACTGCAATTGAGAGAGAAACTCATCCCAGCGCGGCATAGGATATAGCGGTTCACGAACTGGCGCTGTCCCAAACTGCGAGATATATCGGAGAAATCCGCCCGATACTCCGAGGGATAATTTACATCCCTTTTCCAACAAATCGCTAAAGGTTTTAAACGGATGAGCATAAAATCGTTGATGAGAATGCCGCGCAAAACTGTCGATTCTTTCATCGAATAAGCATCTGCGGAAATCCTCTATCGTAGCGCCATCAGGAACAAGTTGGGCGGGCAATTTCAAGCGTAAAGGATGATGTAATTCTATGTATAGGACGACATCCGAAGACATTTATTGACCTCCAAATTGACGGACAAGCACACACTTTCGGGCGCCGTATCAGTCGCTGGCGCTGGTACTTGATGATTTCCAACTCCGCCTACGGTTCATGCACCTATGATATAAACAAGTTTTTGATAATGTGGCCTAAGGCTTGGATGTTCTTGCGTCATATTACGTACTGCGTATCACGTATTACGTTTTACGCGAGTAATGTAAGGAAGCATATTTATCATTTAGCCCGGTTCTATTCCCACACCATCTCTCATTGCGATGTATTCTAATTTGGTTAAAAGTTCGGCGACGATTTTATCCCACGTATATCTTTCAGCAGTTTGCCGAGCGGCTCTCCTGATGGATTTTCTGAGTTCTTCATCCGCCAGAATACGCAGGACATAATGAGCTATCTCTATCGCGTCGTCGGATTCTATGACCACCGCATTTTCAAAGGTCCGGGCATAATCTTCGCCGGTCGCTCCGGTGAAAACGATTCCGTCAGCCGCCATCGCTTCCAGACCCACAATCCCAAAAGGTTCCATGCCGCTATTTGCCAAAACGCAATCGGCGCTTCGATAGATGGCGCGCAAAAGTTCTTCCTCCACGAAGAATTTTAGATTTATCATATCGACATCCGCATCGACAGACTCAAGAGCTTGTAGGTACGTTTCAGAAGCCGGTTGGGCGCCGTCCGGCAGGTATAACGCTTGTGTCTTCAATCCGAGATTTTCCGCAAGCGCTATAACTTCGCCTTCGTAAGGTTCTGCGCCGCCGCGGGCTAAGAGCAAAGGGTTGACGCCCATACGCTTCAGATGAGCGAGCGCTTCTATCGCCATGTTCCAGCGTTTATCCGGGTCCCATCTGCCAATCTTAAATAAGAGCGTCCACTCTTTAAAAGCGTCGCGAAGACGCGTTGCATACTCTTCATTTGGCGCGTCTAAAAGCCGACCTGGAATGCCGTTGGGAATGACGATTGGATTTACCCCGAGTTTCCACATCTCATGTTTCATATATTTGCTGACCGCTGTAAGTTGGCAAACGAAATCCAATCTGCCCCAGTTTATGTGTTCAAAGCCCATCGGATTATTGGCGTTCCACAAAATGATGACTTTATCCCTAAGCCCCAGATAATACAAAAGGTCGCTAATGGCAATTGTTACATCCGCCGTATGCCAGTCCTCAGACATAATAACGGTAATTTTTCCGTCGTTCACCGCCGGGCGAACGACGCCTTCGATTAAATCTTCTGGCAGGCTGTTATCGAAATCAGACTTCTTCTCCCATTCGCCCTGATATACGCCTTTTGGATAGTATTTGCTTATCCACTGACTCCAACGGTGCAACACCAACCTGCCATCGAGAAGTTGTTCCTCCGGATTTTCATTGGGGTCGCCGACGAAATAAAGATGCGTTTGAAACCCAGCTTCGGCGAGTGTTTTGGACAGCTCAGACACTCTGACGCCAAGCCCGCCGGCCTGAGAATATCTATCTGGTCCCTCAAAAGATATTAAGACAAATACCGCGTTTTGTGGGGAAATCAAACTATTCTGAGACATCTTCCCTCCTTAGTTTTAGATAACATCTTCGGCCGCGGGTGTATCCGTGGCTAATTATCTTTATCAAAATATATTTAACAAAGCACTATATATATCCAAGTATAATGATTGACTGCTGCATGAGGTTTCTCTAAGTCCACGTTATCAGATTCATCATGAATGAATTATCCAAATATTCATGTTTTGGTAAAACACGAACGGAATAGCCATGTAATCCGCTGCTGGCGCAGGGAATTCTTCCCTCAAAAATGTAAACCCCATTTTCCTTAGGAGTGAAATCTATCATTTCACTTTCCTGTCCAGATACGATTTCACCCTTTGCGTCAATCTGACCGTAATAAATTTGGACAGATACATCCTTGGGTTTTATTGCTCCAAGACATACTTCAGCTTGGACTTTAACCTCAGAACCGACTTCCGGTTCATCGGCATTTGATATTACTTTGCCTATTCTAATATTCTTCCAATTCGTTCGTATGTAAGATTTCCAAGATGCTAAAAGCTTGGCGTGAGTGAAATCGTTTGCTGACAATTGCTCCACCGTTTGAGCGCAAGCGCGATAAAACTTGGTGTAATATTCATACAGCATCCTATTGGTATTGAAAATAGGGCAGATAGTACGCATACTCGCCTTCATACGAGCTATCCATCGTCGTGGAAGTGTACCCGTACCTCGTTCGTAAAACATCGGGATAATCTCCTTTTCCAGCAATTCGTACAAAGAATTGCTTTCGGCTATATCTTGCTGATTGAAATCTTGATATATCTCACGATTGCCAATTGCCCATCCGATACCAGGTTGATAGATTTCATCCCACCATCCGTCAAGAGTGCTCAAGTTAAGTACTCCATTGGCCGCGGCCTTCATCCCGCTTGTGCCGCTGGCTTCATTCGGGCGCCGCGGCGTATTCAGCCAGATGTCAGAACCTTGAAGCATATACCGGCTGATACACATTGAATAGTCTTCGATAAAGGCGATTTTGCCCCGAAATGGTTCCTGATGTGATAGCTGAATCACCTTCTGAATGATGTTCTTGGCTTCTTCATCTCTTGGATGCGCCTTCCCAGAGTATATAATCTGGACAGGTCGTTCCTCATCCGATATAATTCGAGCCAGGCGTTCCGGGTCTTTAAGCAGTAAATCAGCGCGTTTATAGGTCGCAAAACGTCTTGCAAAGCCGATGGTGAGGGCTGATGGGTTGAGAGTCTCATCCGCCGCTTCAACTTCGGAATGAGGCGCTCCTCTTCTTTCAAGTTGTGTGCGCAGGCGTTGTCTCGCGAAAGCGACTAAACGTTCACGGCGCCTTTCATGCGTTCGCCACAACTCTTCATCGGGAATTCTCTCAATCCTATCAAATATCTTCTCACTCATCGGGTCCTCTGACCACTTAGGCCCCAAATATCTATCTAACAGCACCTCTAGATCTTTTGAAATCCATGAGCGCATATGGATGCCGTTATTCACCGAAGTAATCGGCACTTCGTGTCCTGGCACTTGTGGCCACATACTATTCCATAGTCTTCTGGCAGTCTCAGCATGTATTACACTTACCCCGTTAGTAACTGACGAAGCGCGAATAGCAAGCGACGCCATGCAAAATTCTCGACTGTCATGCGAACGTTTGCCAAGAGAGAGAAATTCACCTCTGGATATTCCTAGCTGCTCGTAATAGCTTGAAAAATACTTGTCAATCAAGTCGTATGGGAACATATCGATTCCCGCTGGCACAGAGGTGTGGGTGGTGAAAACGTTTGCCGCCAACGTAATTTCATACGCTTCTGCGAAAGTAAGATTATACTTTGACATAAGCTGTCTGATACGCTCAAGGACGAGAAATGCGGAGTGCCCTTCATTCGTGTGGTATACATTGGGATGAACCCCCATCGCTTCCAGAGCGTGTAATCCACCTATGCCCACCATAATCTCTTGGCGGATGCGGTATTCTTGGTCTCCACCATAAAGGCGGTCGGTGATATCTCTATCTTCAGGATTTGCATTCTCCGGAATGTTTGTATCCAGTAAATACAAAGGCACACGACCTATTTGCGCGCGCCAAATTTGAGCCATAACCGGTCCTCGTGGATATTCCACTTGTATTTTTATAGGATTGCCCTTCTCATCCCGCTCTAACTGAATCGGCAGGTTGTAAAAGTCATTTTCAGGATACGATTCTTGCTGCCATCCATCTGAGTTTAGATACTGATGGAAATATCCCTGTTGATACAAGAGTCCGACTCCAACCATCGGCATCCCCAAATCACTCGCAGCCTTTAGATAATCTCCGGCAAGAACCCCAAGACCGCCTGAATACAAGGGCATACATTCGGTAATTCCGAATTCAGCGGAAAAGTAAGCGATGCAAAGATTCTCTTCTTTACGGTGTTTCGCATACCAGGGCGCCGATTTCATATAAGTTTCCAAGCTTTCCCAAACTCGGTCTGCATGGGCGAGAAAAGCGTCGTCATTGGCCGCTTCCTGAAGCGTCCTCTGTTGAATAAGTCCCAACATCAGTACCGGATTATGCTCTGTTTCCTCCCAAAGGTCGGTGTCCAATCGCCGGAATAAGTCAATAATATCTTTATCCCAACTCCATGAAAGATTGTAGGCAATTTCTCTTAAATTTTTCAATCTATTTGGTAATTTAGGAACGATAGTAAATGTATCAATAGGACGCATAACTGAAATCCTTCCGTTAAAGGTTCGTAGATTTGGAATGGTAAAAAAGAAGAACTCGTGTATTAATTGTTTTTCAAAGAGGCCAGAAAATTCTCTCATAATCTTCAGGTGGGGCGAAAACTGAAATGGCGCCCCGAACTGGGCATCTTTCCAATTCCAATCCCTTTTCCGTTAACCTGGTCATAAATTCCAATTTATCATTTGCCTTGACTTTCAAGTCTTGAAAAGAGACCGCAAGCTCGACGATTTTATTGATTGCCACATCGGAAATTCTTTTAACTTCCCGCCAGTGGCCGTCTTTATCGGCGGTCGAAATGATAACGCGAGCGCCAGTGAAAGGAACAGTAATTTTTGTTAGGTGAGGTTTAAGGATGATAATTTCAAGCTCAAGATTGACGACATCATCACTCTTCATCGATAAATTTGTATCCAACCGCAGATATAGCGTTTTCAAATCGAAGCCGTAATATATCCTTCTGATTATATTCTCCGCCCGGTGCATCGTTCCCCCGCCTCTGCTGGCGTCATAGAGTCCCGCTAATAGCCATTCGTAGTAATTGCTGTCGAAGCCATCTATGTCAGGCGAGATAAGTCCTTTGGGCGCGAGGCTCAATCCGACTATTGTCTCTTTGCAAATCGACTCGTAAAGATGAACGGGAATCTCCTCGTCAATCAACTCATAAACCCTCGACAGATTATTACGAAACATAAAATCAAAGTCTGCGTCATTGGGTGAAGAACGGTCATCTCCGTACCACCACCACCAATCGCTGCCTTCACAGATGTATATCCCTCTCCACGCCTGATGAATTTTTTCCGCGTCTATCTCATCGGCGTTTACCTTATATAGAGCATCCCTGGCTTGCTTGAGATAATCCCACGCTAAATTATCCTCTTCGCCTCCTATCCAGACTGCGAAATCATGATTTATCCACGAACCGGGAAATAACTTGGGTAATGACGGTAAAATTTTGGCGGAATGATGTTCTAAATATTCTTCAACGGTCACAGCTTGGATAGCAGGGTCATCGTTTAGATTTTGGTAAAGCAGATTTAGAAAATCCGCTCCGTCGTTTGGATAATACTCCCAGGCATTTTCGCCATCGAGAATGATGGAGACCAAATGATTGCCCCCTAAAGGATTTACCATGTCTCTAATTCGGCGCAGACGATGTAGAAAATCTGAGACGGCGTCCTTTGGACTCCACGATGAATAGCGAAATCCGATCAAATCCGATAAAAAATGGTCTCGAAAAATTATGTTCAAGCTGTAACCTTCATATTCAACGCTATACGGCTGATAGAGAATCTCCGGCTCACACAGGTAACCGTTCGCGTCCCTCTTCAGTTCGATGTCCCTAGATTTTGCCAACACCCATTCATCTGAAGCTATCCATTGAATTCCAGCTCTGGCGATGATGGGAATAATCTCCTCGCTGACAGCTCCCTCCGATGGCCACATCCCACGGGGCTTTGTTCCAAACGTCGCTTCATAAAGCCTGACACCCTCATATACGTGCCAATAAGCATCCTCCGGATGCGTGAACCGGTTCTTAGGAAGTGGGACATCAGGCATGGCTATTTTGGCAGAATCCGTATCGCATATTAACGGCAGAATCGGATGGTAATACGGCGATAGTGTAATTTCTATCTGCCCTTGCTCCTGCATCTCTTTATAGAGTGGCAGAATCCGAGACGTAATCTCTATCTGTTTGGCGATTATCAGTTCTTTGTCATCTTGGGTATATCCTCTTCCTTTTTGGATAAGTCTTCGGATTTCCCCATCTTCCGCCTGAAAAGTTGGGTCAAACCACACTAAATTGAACCAGACTTGTAGGTCATTGAAGTCCTGTTCCGAAAACCGCTTCGTAACTTCAAGCAAATCCTCTCTCATAGTTGAATGCCCCCGCTTCGAGAGCAATTCAGCGTACCTGGGATATGGCATAATCATATTATCCCGATTGGCAATGAAACAGTTATACAGAATCAGCGCTTGCTCATCCTGAGTCAATTCGGATGGGTCCTTTAGGGTCAATCGGATGAATCGGTCTTGGGCTTTTCCGTTAGTATAATCATTTATCTGTTCGATGAGAACGGGGGTGAAATTGAACGTCTGTCTGACGTTAGGATATTCCTTCAAGATAGCGGCCATGTCGTAGTAATCCTTAATCCCATGCATACGAACCCATGGCAGGATATATTCGCCCGTCGTCAAATCCTTATAATAAGGTTGATGATGGTGCCATACAAAAGCTATGTATAGAGGCTTTGTCTTTGGCATTATCTATACCTTCTTTCAACCCAAACACACCAATACCCACTTTACTAAAGGGCATCCCCCTTTTCCAAAGGGGGATTTACTTTGTGAACCACCAAATCTGCGGCTCTATACTTAAAATAACGGGTAATCACAATGAGCTAACTTTTTCGACTATTGCTTTAATATGTTCAGGCGTTGTGCCACAGCATCCGCCGACGATATTGACTCCTGCTTTCACCACCTCGGGGACGCTAACAGCCATCTCATCCGGCGTTTGCGGAAACACCGTTTGTCCATTGACCACTTGCGGCGCTCCGGCGTTGGGTTCGACGATGATATATTTAGCTCCGGCGGCTTTCATTACAGCAATTAGCTCAGGCATCCGCTTCATCTCGACGTCGCCGCAATTTGCGCCGACGATGTCCGCGCCGGCTTCGAGCATTTCTGTGGCGGCGTCAGTGGGAGACACCCCCATCATCGTCCGAAATCCCTGTTTATCCGTGTTAAATGACATCGACGCGATGACGACCAACCTTGTCGCACTTTTAGCGGCTCTGATTGCCGTTTTCATCTCGTTTAAGTCCATCATCGTTTCGATGATGATTAAATCAACACCGCCTTCAGCAAGCGCTGTGGCTTGTTGAGCAAAAGCATCGTGCATTTGAGATGCGGTGATGGTCCCCAACGGTTCCATAAATTCCCCGCTTGGGCCGATATCTCCGGCGGCGTAAACCTTTTCACCCGCGACGCCCACCGCCAATTCAGCGGCGGCGCGGTTAATAGAATCAACCTCGTCCGCCAAACCGAACTTAGCCAGCTTTAAAGCATTGCCGCCGAAGGTATTCGTCAAGATAATATCTGCGCCAGCTTTTACATAAGCTGCATGTATAGCCTTCAGTTTCGTTTCATTTTGCAGCCCCCATTTTTCAGGAGACTCACCGGGCGGAAATCCTGCATTGGAGAGCATCGTCCCCATGGCGCCATCGCATATTAAAATTTCTGATTCCAAACGCTCTATTAGAAATTCTTTCATAAAAAACCGGCGACAAACCCTCACCCAACTGAAAGCTTAGATGCTTTCGGCGAGGAATAGAAGTAAGCCGCCTTTTTCTCTCCTTTCTTAACCTATTTACTATCACCTAAGTCTCTTCTTTATCTCAGTTCGCATACGCTTGGCTTCATCGTTAGGGCCGCGCAAGAAACAACGTCCCGAGTATCGGGATTACCGCCTGAACGGGGCGACTTATCGGGGTATCTCGTTTTCTCTCTCTATTCACTGTTCTTCTAAACGGAACCGGTAGGGAATTTGAATGCGCGCGACGATAGCGGTATCACCTTTCCTGGCAGGCTTGAAGCGGGAAGAACGCAATGCGGCGACGGCCGCCTCGTCACATCCGTAGCCCAAAGATTGAACCACGGCGATATTAGTCGCATTGCCATCCAAGCCAATCTCCGCCTCCAAAATGACAACTCCTTCTTTTTCAGCCTGTTTTGCCAGTTCAGGATATTCAGGGATTGTCTTCTTAATGAAGCGTGGCGGCTCTGTCACACTACTCAAATCAAAATTTTGCGTCGAAATGAGCTCGGTTTTCAACTCTAGAGAGCTTTCTGTCGATGTATCAAAACGCGAGAGAATATCCGGTTTTGCCTGATTATTGAGAGTAATATGCGACATAACACGCTCCGGCTCACGCTCTATTCTAATAGCTATTTGTCGGTCAGATTTGAACGCCGGAGCAACATTTTGAGGTACATTGAGATTAGAGGGCGAATTGTCCGCTGGGAGTAAAAATGTCTCATTGGCAACCGGAATAGTAGCGGCAGTTCCAATTGCCGGACGCTGAGACAATTGGGTATGCTCGTGGTCAGTTATCTGAAGTTGGGTTAATCGAAACGGCATTCTTCGACGCAATTGGCGAGTAGGCTTGAGGTAGGTAAAATCAACTTCAACAACAGCATCACCCTCTTCTTTCGATTCCAGAACATAAAACATGGCGAAGAGCAAAGCTATGAGGTGAATGAGAATAGAAATAATCGCTGAAAACTGTTTTACCGTAAGTAGGCCGCGTTTCTTCCCTTTTTTCCCTTCAGATTCAAGTATACTGCGTATTATAATTGCGTCTTGCTTAGATTTCATTGGATTAAAATATTCACGCCACGTGGTTTACGAAGTAAACCCGTCCTCAGGTTTTGATAGCTTAATAGTAGCGTCAGCCGGCAGCGCAAGTCCCGCTTCCACCTCGACTGCTTTGATAATCCCAACCGGCACCGGACAAGCGGTATGAAGGCGATGCTTAGCTGCTAATTGCAAAGTGAAAGGAGCATCACCCCTAAATGCGTCTACACGTTTGGATTCAGGGACAAATCGGATATTCCAGCGGATGTAGGGAGATATATCTCCGTGGTTTACTCCTGTAAGCCCGTTCTCAGAATCGCTTTCAGAGTAGAGCACATCAAGAATATTAATTAAGCCGATAATGTTATAGATTCGTCCGTCATAAATGGGAATACGTGAGAAGTTTTTCTCCGCGGCTATTCGATAAAGTTCTTCCGCCCCCATTGTCGCCAATAATCGTAGTTCCTCACGCATGGCTGCTGTGGTCTCTTCGTCGGCGCCCCTGCTTGCGATAGCGACAATAAACTAGATTTATTCATCCTCCGCTTCCTCAGTTTTCCTTAGACATTTTATGATAACCTGGTCAACTCGCGTGCCGTCCATCGCCGCGATTTCAAATTCAATGCCGCTTTGAACATCAACTATTACATCTCCGGTTGCAGGTATGAGTTCAAAGAGGTTGACAACGTATCCGCCGAGGGTGTCCGCAAAGGATTCATCGAGGTTCAACTGTAAATGTTTATTGACGCTGCGGATGCTTGCAAGTCCGGAAACTTTAATCGTTGTCGGATTGTTTGGGTCGCGGATAATCTGATGTCCATTGCCCGCGTCGTATTCATCGACAATATCTCCGACCAGTTCCTCAACAATATCCTCGACTGTAATCAATCCAGAGACCCCGCCATATTCATCCAATAGAATCGCCATCTTACTTTTTCTCTTAGTCAACTCCAGCATAAGCGCGCCGATTTTTTTCGTTTCCAGCACATGAAGGTATTTTCAGCCCTGATAGAGCGGAATTTTTCAACATGCAAATGGTAATAAAGCACGGTCCGCCGCGATAAAAAATCTTCTATGGTCAATCGCCTTGTTGATAGACTCCTGAATCGTAGCGTTGACTTCCAAGCAACCCATTTCAGTTCGCGGCACCATCGCCTCTTGCGCTTCAATGTCATGGAGTTCGAAGATGTTGTGAATAATCTCGCGCTCCTCTTCCTGAATGGCTCCTTCCGCTTCACCTGCGCTGACCATTGCTTTAAATTCATCCGGTGTGATGAGTTCTGTTTCCGCTATGTCGCTGCCGCCGAAAATAGGAATTAAAAAGTCAGTTATTTTCCGCAAGATAATTCGCATCGGTGCGATGAACACAGAAAAGAGCCGGAGTGGACGCGCGACTATCAGAGAAAAACGTTCTGCGTGTCTTATGGCATAAGTTTTAGGAGTAATTTCACCGATTATCAGCAATATAACGGTGTCGATAAGAATCGTTGCGACAGAAGCCGCAGCTTTGCCAAGCAGGTTGGATAGCATGACACTGGTAATACTGACGAAAGCTATATTGACGAAGGTATTGCCCAATAACACTGTAATAAACTTTTTATATTTTATCATCTGAAATTGAAAACTGCAAGAGAAATATCTCCTTTCTTCACAAAACCCGTTTTCTCGGAGAAGAGGGGTTTTTGAAATTGGCTTTTCTTCTCATGGGGAATCTCCGCAAGACCGTGCCCTACTCTACCTTCGTCGCTTCCCTATTGTCGCGACAAGCGTATCAATCTCCTCTTTTGTCCGCATTTCCGTTACGCAAAAGAGAACGCAGTTTTTTAATTCAGGATAAAATCTTTCCACAGGCAAACCGCCAATTATTTTTTTATTCAGTAGCTTTTTGTTAATTTCATTTGGGTCAGAATTGCACTGGATTAGAAATTCGTTGAAAAAGATGGAACATCCCGGCGAAGATGGGGGCGCGGAGAATTTTAGCTCAAATCCATCAAGTTCGCAGAGTCGTTCTTGAGCATAGTGGCTTTTTTGCAGATTTAGTCGTGCGACTTTGCTGACTCCGCTTTTGCCCATTGCGCTCAGATACACGCACGCTGCCAGAGCATTTAGAGCTTGGTTGGTGCAGATGTTCGATGTCGCTTTCTCGCGGCGGATATGTTGTTCACGCGCTTGCAAGGTCAGGACGAATCCACGTCGTCCCTCCGTATCCTTGGTTTGCCCTACGATTCGTCCGGGCAGTTTACGCATCAGCTTTTGAGTTGTCGCGAAAAAGCCGAGATACGGACCGCCGAAAGCGATGGGATTGCCGAGCGGCTGCCCCTCACCTACCGCCAAATCCGCGCCGTATTCGCCGGGGGGTTTTAATACTCCCAATGAGATAGGATTCACGCACGCGACAAACAACGCATCGTTCGAGTGGGTTATCTCTGAGCTTTTGGACATCCGCTCGATGCAACCGAAGAAATTCGGATTTTGCAGTATCACACTGGCCGTATTCTCATTCACCGCGTTCTTTAACTCTTCTAAATCAGTCGTTCCGTCTTCTGTGTATGGAATTTCATGGATAGGAGCGCCCAAGCCGCGCAGATAGGTTTTCAAAACTGCCCGGTATTCTGGATGCACCGTTTTGCTGACGACAATTTCAGCTCGATTCGTAGCGTTAAGCGTCAAAATCGCTGCTTCCCCCAAAGCCGACGCGCCATCGTACAGAGATGCGTTTGAAACATCCATCCCGGTCAATTCGCAAATCAAACTCTGATATTCATAAACCGCTTGAAGTGTACCCTGGCTGACCTCCGGTTGATACGGAGTATAAGATGTATAAAATTCCCCGCGCGAAATCACCGTCTTGACCACGCTGGGGATAAAGTGGTCATATGCCCCCGCTCCCAAATAAGAAGTATAATGATTCAAGTCTGCATTTCGCTCGCTGAGTTCCCGCAAAGATTTAATCAATTCTAACTCAGATAACCCCTCTGATAGGTTCAGCTTGATGTTTCGTAACTCCTCTGGAATATCACGCAGTAATTCCTCAAAGGAATCAACGCCAATTTCATGAAGCATCTCTTGGCGTTGTGCATCTGTATTTGAAATATAGTTCATATCTGCCTCCCGAGTTTGTAGATTTTGCCAAGAACCGGAGCTTTTAGTACTGGCCTATCGGCTAAAATTGCATCCCATTTATTATACCTCAAGATTAAACAGATAGAAAGACAAAATTTAGAAATTCCCCACGCTTGTAGCAGAATTGGCAACAATTCTGACGCTCCTCCGAAACAACCGGCCGAAGTCTTGCGACTTAGGCTACGGAAATTTTATCCCATGGGGAATTCATGTTTCCCGAATACTGTTGTCACGACTTCATTTTTTCCTTAAAATTGTTATGCCTGTATGTTATAATAAACATTAGAAAAAAGGTGATAACTGTTGTTTTTTAAAGAGGGCTGGAAACAGTTTCTCTTTCCGTAGAGGAGGTTAACATGGACAAAGTGTTATTTCCAATCGGTGACGCGGCCGAAGTGATGGACACCCTCTATCCCTACTTTCGAGTGCAGGAGGATGGTTACAAAGCGGTCGTGGCTGGTCCAGAGAAACGTCTCTATCATCTCGTAATGCACGAAATCCCGCCTGGTTCAGAATGGGACATCACCCGCGAGTCACCTGGCTACCATCTAAAAGCGGATATCGCTTTTCGGGACGTGAATCCGGAGGAGTATATCGGATTGTTCCTATCGGGCGGGCGTGCGCCAGAATACATACGGTATGATGAAGATTTAATGCGGGTTGTTCGCCACTTTTTTGAGCATAACAAGCCGGTTGCCTCTGTGTGTCATGGGGCGGAAATTATTGCAACGGCGGATGTCATCCGGGGTAAGCGGCTGGCGACAGTACCTAAATGTCAATTCGATGTTGAGATATGTGGGGGGATTTTTGTCGATGAACCGATGGTAAAATCGGGTAATCTGGTGACTGGACGAACCTGGCACGACAATGCCGAGTTTATGCCGGAGTTTATGAGAATGCTTAATTCAATGAGAAATGGTTAAAATGAGAGATTTGATTCTTCATTATGAGAGGTGGCTGAATCGTTTTTTCATTACGTCCGATAAATTCCGGACGCCCTGCTTTAGAAATTTCCCCGACTGAAAGTTTGACGTCCATTTACTTTTCAGATTCTTTTTTAAAATGAAGCACTCAGTAGAGCCTGTGCTGAACGTAGTGAAGTATCGAATTCCCAAATTCGAGCGGTTCACGAAGTAATCGCTGAGCGTAGCGAACAAGAAGACGTCGAAATGTGAATTTCGACCTACAATTTACAGGAGTTAGGAGGAGAAAGTATCCAATGGAAGAAAATGATAGAGACAAAGAAAAACAGGAATTAGTTCCGACAGTGGAATATGAAGTGATTGACCAGGCGGATGACCAGGCGATTGTTGAGATGATGACGGGGCAAGCCATTCAAGATTACGTCTATTCTTTTAAACAAAGTGGCCGAGTGGTCGAGGGTTTAACTCTGGCGGGAATTAATGAAGCTGCCAATCGTCGTGGTGGGATTGTCGTCGAAGACATCCAATTTGAAGAGAGGGAAGATTCGTGGATAGCCATTGTCAAAGCGACTGATAGTTTTACGGGTTCTTCCCGATATGGCGCTTTTGAACAACCTAAAAAGACAGGCTCCAGAGATGACCCATTCGCCTTTACCAAAGCCATTCATAAAGCCCAGCGTAATGCTATCAAGCAGTTGCTCCCTGTGCCCATTATTAAAGAGGTTTTAAATTACTACCTACATGGACAAAAATCAGCTAGTATCCAATCAGAAACAGCTTTGTCAGTTGGAGCTGAGCGGACTGCAGTTGATAAAAAGGACAGTGCGCAAAAATCCGTATTCACCATGGCTAGCAGACTTAGAGAGCGATTAGAACAACAGGGCATAAGTCAAACGGATTTCTGGGGCTATGTCAAAAGGCGGTACAACGTAACATCTCGCGATGATATGACAGAAGGTCAATGGACGCAGCTGTCCAAAGAATTGAGCCTGGTAGAGAGGAATCCTGAAAGTTTTAAGGAGTTGATTTCTCGTATCAGACAGGTACAAGCCGCACAAGCTGATGCGGAAATTATTTCTGAGGACGTTCCCCCCTTTACCAAAGGGGGGCAGGGGGGATTTACTGGCGTAAACCGCGTAGAACCGGAGGAGACTGAAATAGAAAGTCCTAGCCAAGATACCGATAAACCTCATGATTCTCTGTTTTGATAGCTTATCCATGAAATAACTGATGAAAAGACCGAGCAAGTAGCCGATATATACCAGATAGAAGGTGATAATATGCGTTATGAATGGTATTCCGGTGGCTATGATTATTTACAATCCGTTGGCATGTCGCCCAGAAATGCTACCATTGCAGGATATATTCAAACATTTGGTCGAAAACCTTATACGATTCTGGATGCGGCGTGTGGATTATGTCCTGTGATGTCTTTCCTGCCTCAAAATAACATTAGCCGTTACGTCGCATTCGATAACTCTCAGCATGTTGCTGAGCATATACCGTATAAATCGCTGAAGTGTTTTGAGTTTTATCATCTATCCTTTGAGGAATTTCTTGAGGATGAACGCTTTGCCGTCGGCTCCTTCGATTTCGTTATGTATCTTGGGATGTATGGTGGATATGATGTTTACGCCGAGCGATTAAAACGACTTTTGCTCTATGCGAAAGAAGATGGATACATCATCTTAGAGGCGATTGAAGAACATATCGCCCCTGTAAAGCAGATTATGAGCCAACAGTATCCAGGTTATAAAATTACAGCTTCATGTAATATAGAGATTCATAACGGCGCGATGTCGCATCTGACCCGTGAGCGATTTCGCTCGATTAATCTGTATCGTAAGAAGGGGATTGTTGTGTAACTTTCCATTGATAAATATTCTGTTTTAAGTAAGTTAGAATTAAATTTGTCCACTTTTCAAGAGCGCCGCTTGGATTTCGGAGCTGGGAACTTTTGCAACATGAAAGTAGTTATAGCTTTGGTCTGAAACTCTGCACGCCTGAAGGCGGCCGTAAGACCAGCGAATGCGCC
>DTYX01000109.1 GCA_012961655.1 Candidatus Poribacteria bacterium | reverse complement strand
GACGGTAAGACGAAGTCGTGCGTTGCTTCATTGCTTTAATTTCATCAACGTTTCTTTTCATTAAAAGCTCCTCTCAAATTCATAAAGGTACTAAAAACTTTTCTTTTCCTTCTTCTCCAATTACGTTCATTCACCCCGTGAGATGCTATACTGCCGCATTTTTCTATACAAATTTGTCCGTTCGATACCGAGTTGTCGGGCGGTTTCTGCGATGTTCCAGTTATTGTTGTCCAAAGATTGACGGATAAAATTGCTTTCAAACTGACGCCTTGCATCCCGTAAACTTCCAGGTGTTCCATGTGTCATTGTTTCTTCAAGGTCTTGCGGTAGGTCATCAACTTCTATTACATCGCCGCGGCTCATGATGACCAATCTTTCGATGATATTCCGCAATTCTCTGACATTGCCCGGCCAGGAATATCTCTCCAAGATTTTCATCGCTTCCTTAGACAACTGTTTTTTCGGCTTGTTATTTTCTCGACAAAATTGGACTAAAAAATGTTCAGCCAATAATGGGATATCCTTTTTCCGGCGTCGTAGCGGTGGAATATCGATTGGTATGACATTCAGACGATAGTAGAGGTCTTCTCTGAAATGACCCTCCTTGATTTCAGCGTCTAAATCCTTGTTTGTCGCCGCGATAATCCGATTGTCCACTTTAATCGTATTCTTGCCCCCAATCCGCTCAAATTCCTGTGTTTCAATGGCGCGCAATACTTTCGCCTGGGTCTGTAGGCTCATATTTCCGATTTCGTCGAGGAATATCGTACCGCCATCCGCTTGTTCAAATTTACCGATGCGTCGATATGTCGCGCCGGTGAAAGCGCCGCGTTCATGTCCGAAAAGTTCTGCCTCGATTAGTTCTTGAGGAATGGCGGCGCAATTGACCGGAACAAACAACCCATCGCTCCTCAAACTCTGATTATGGATAGCGCGTGCAACTAATTCTTTTCCCGTCCCACTCTCTCCGGTGATTAATACTCGCCCCTTGGTCGGCGCAACCCGCGCAATCGTTTTTTTTATCTCCTGCATCGCTGAACTTTCCCCAATCAGTCTGTATCTCTCTTCCGTTTCTCGCTTTAACTGGACATTCTCAGCTTCTAAGCGCATCTTCTCAAGCGCCTGTTCTATCCGCGTTAGGACTTTATCTATGGAAAGCGGTTTTTCTATGAAATCCAACGCGCCGAGTTTGCCTGCTTCCAGAGCGTACTCATAAGTCCCATGCCCGGTAATCATTATAACGCCGACATCAGGATAATCGTTTTTAATTCTCCGCAGAGTTTCAATGCCATCCATGCCGCCGGGCATTAAGATATCCAATAAAACTATATTTGCGTCTCGCTGCGCAAGCTGTTTTAGCCCTTCTTCACCGCTCTGGGCAGCATAAGTTGTGTATCCTTCATCTTCAAGAATCCCCTGAAGCGAGGAGCAGACATTGGGTTCATCATCTATAATTAGAATTGTGATATTGCGTTTTCTCATTGTTGGTATAATTTGGCGATGTTAATCGGCTTTATTTTCGCAGTACAATCCCATTCAGTCCAACCGCCCACAGGTCTTTCCCGTTGGGTGAATTGATGGCGTAGAGCCAGTTTTCCGTGTTGCTTCTTTGCTTTTCCCACGTTTTTCCGCTGTCGGCGGTGTGGATAATTACGCCGTTGACGCCGACTGCCCAGCCGGTGCGACTATTAGCGAAGTAGACGCTCCAGAGAGCGTTTTGAGTAGCGTCTCGTTGGATTTGCCACTCTTCTCCGCCGTTTTCGGTATGCAGGACATCGCCGAATCCAACAGCCCAGCCGCGTTTTTTGTCGATGAAATATAAGGACAAGATCGGTTCGGTCGCCGGGCTGTTTTGTCTATTCCATGTCTCGCCACCGTTTGTCGTGTGAAAAATTGACCCGTCGCGGCCGGCAGTCCAGCCCTCTTTAGAATTAATGAAGTAGACCGTCAGAAGAGGATGTTGCATGTCGATGTTTTGTTTTTCCCATGTTCCGCCGCCGTCAGTGGTATGAAAAATCATGCCGTTGAAGCCGACGACCCAGCCCTCCTTTGAATTCACAAAATGCACGCCGTAAAAGTGATTGTAGCCGTCGTAGCAGATTTCCCCCGACTGTCCAATGGTACCGTTGGGATTTAAAATTCCACCGGTTTGGGATATCCATGTTTTGCCGCCGTCGTTAGTGTGAATAATCGTGGCTTGGTCGCCCACAGCCCAGCCGTCTGTTGCGCTGACGAAATGTACACTGTGTAAGTCATTATAAGTGTTGCTGATTTGCATTTGCCATTTTTTGCCACCGTCTACTGTATGCGCAATTGTGCCGCTGTTACCCACGCTCCAGCCCTCGCTCGTATTGATGAATGAGACATCGAGCAGAGTGCGATTTTCAAGGTTCGATTGTGATTTCCAGGTCGCGCCGCCGTCTTCAGTGTGATAGATACTATCATTCGTTCCTACAACCCAACCCTGTTCATTTGATGCGAAAAATATCCCAACTAAGTTACTGCTGGTGAAGCCCGGCTGGAACATCCAGGTTTCGCCGCCGTTATTGGTGCGAAGAACAATGCCTTCCCAACCGGAGACCCATCCGTTTTCGGCATCGAGAAAATAAACACCGTCGAAATGATGCGTGGTCAATGAACCTTGCTGCTTCCATGAAACGCCGCCATCGTCAGTATGCAGAACCGTTCCGAATACGCCGGCGACCCAACCGTTTTTTTCGTCTGCGAAGTGGACACCGAAAAGAGATGAATTCGTGTTGCTATCTTGCAATTGCCAGGTTTCGCCGCCATCGTCGGTGTGTAAAATCGTCCCAAACACCCCAACTGCCCAGCCTTTTTGGGCATTGACGAAATGCACCCTCTGCAATTCAAAGTTATTCTTTGGGGGGGATTGTTTATGCCAACTTTTCCCGCCATTGTTGGTATAAAGAATAATGCCAACACTAGAATCCCCGCCGACGACCCAGCCGATATCTTCGTTGATGAAAGATAAGCTTTTCAGTTGTTGCATCGTTCCACTTCTTTGGGAAATCCATCGGTTGCCACCATCTTCTGTATGAAGAATAATGCCATCTTCGCCGACAATCCAGCCGTTGTTTTGGTCGATAAATTGCACACTATTGAGGTCAAGACGAGTACCGCTGCGTTGAAGTTTCCAGATTTCGCCCCCATCGCAAGTGCGCATAATAACCCCCGACCTCGCCACGGTCCAACCATTTTGTTCATCGGAGAACCATACATCATTGAAATGTTTTTCTGCTTCTGGTTGCCGGATGATTTTCCACGGAGTTTCATCTGTCTCAGCGGACATACATCCCATTATAAATATAACTATTGTAGTTAAGGTGAAAAGTCTGAAGAATGTGCTAGTCATTAAGAACACCTCCCCTCTCTCCATCAGAGCTGAATCCCGGAACCGACTGTTCTTTTCAAAAACTTTCTTCTTCCCGACGAACTTCCTTAGATTCCTAACAGAAGCTTTGCGATTTCAAAATAGACTATCAACGCTAAGACATCCACTACTGTCGTAATGAAAGGGCCAGAAGATACCGCCGGGTCAAATTTTAGCTTAGTGAAAAACAGCGGCAAAATAGCCCCTGCCGTTGTAGCGATGCATACGGTAGCGAACATCGCCACTCCTACGGCGGCGCCAAAGAGAGGATTCTTCTGCGTCAGCAAAGCGCGCCCGGCGGTTAAAATTGCCATTGCGGTTCCCACCAGCGCACCCACTGTAAACTCCCGTAACAATACTCTTCCAACGTCCCGCAGACGGATATCGCCCACGGCGAGTCCGCGCACAACGACGGTTGACGCTTGTGTGCCTGCGTTGCCGCCGGAATCCATCAGCACGGGGATAAAAAAAGCAAGTGCTACCAGAGATTGCAAAGCCACTTCGTAGTATTCGATAATCGCGCCTGAAATGAAGCCAGCAACCACCAGCACTAGCAACCATGTGATGCGACGGCGGGATACAGTAAAGAGCTTTGCGCCAAAATAGCTGTCCGCTGGTTTGCCCGCAGCGCCGAGTTTGTAGATGTCCTCGGTAGCCTCCTCTTCGATGACGTCTATGATATCGTCCACCGTGACGATGCCGCAAAGTTTTCCTTCGGCGTCTACTACCGGGATAACGTTCAGGTCAAATTGGGCGATGATTTGCGCTACTTCCTCTCTGTCCATGTCAACGGAAACGCTGATGACGCGCTGTCTCATGATACCCTCAATAGTTTCATCGGGCGCTGCGAAAACGATATCCTCAAAATGCAAAAAGCCGATGAGCATGCCTGTTGAATCGGTAACGTATACGTAGCGGATAGTCTCTTTCTTATCCACCATTTTGCGCAGTTCTTCAAGCGACTGTGAAATGGACATCTCTGCTGGGAGCGCGGCATAATCCGTTGTCATAATCCCGCCAGCGGAGTCTTCGGGATACTGCATTAACCGCTGCACATCCCGCTGTTCTGCCGGCTTCATCAACGGCAGCAGTCTCTGGACAAGCTCATCAGAAAACTCCGCAAACATATCCGCCCGCTCGTCTGGAGCCATCTCATCCAACATTTCGGCTCGCTGTCTTTTGCTGAGTTGCAGAAGCAACGCTTCCTGCTCATCCGCCTCAAACTCTTCAAATACCTCAACCGCTTGCTCCAGTTGAAGCAATCGAAATAAAATCACCCTGTCTCGCTCTTCCAAATCCCTTATTAGTTCAGCGATTTCAGCGGGATAGAGCGATTGTAGTCGCTCGATAAGCTTCGCTCTGTTTGAAACGCCCAACAGCGAACGCACGTCGTCCGCCGTGAGCAGAATTCTATCCATTGGAATCACCCCCCTTCTCAAAGGGGAAAGGAGAAAGTAAAAAACAGAGAGCCTTCTCTTACTTTCGCCTTTATTTTAACGGAAGAATCGCCCCGATGCAATCGGGACGTCGCATCCTTCCTCCTTTCTGAGAAATATCTCAATCACAACTACTCACCTTTTTCAGCGGGTTTTGCTTCCTCTTTTGCTTCTTGGATGCTAAAGCTGAACTTCATCTCTTTCATGACATTGCCCGCCTTGTCCTTGGCGCCCGATACGGTCACTGTGTAGCTTCCAGTGGTCAAAGGCGTTGACGGTTTAAAAGCGGCTTTCTTTGCCTTTGAATCATAAGTTGTCTCGCCAGTGACATCGCCGCTGACAGAAATAGCCACACTATCGCCTACAACGTCTTCGCTAAAAGCCACCGTGATTTCGGCAACTTTGGCGCCTGCTTCCAACTTGGCTTCGTCTTTTGGCTCTGTGCTGATAACAGTAGGAGCTGTTGTATCCTTCCCGCACACAGGGGCCATCACTATTAGTAAGGATAGAAGCAAGAAGGGCAGAAGCCAAGTCGTTTTTGTTGCTATTCTCATTTTTCTCACCCCCTTTACTCTTGCCATTTTATTTCTTCCATTTGGTAAAGACGTCTTCTTTTGGAGCCTGAGTTTGTCAACTTAATATAATAATAATAATACCAATAGTTGCCAGTATAATGCCCTCAGTTCGAGAAAGTCTCCACCCCGTTCGTAAAAATATGATAACAAGAATCATCATTCCTGAGAGCATAGCAATTGAACCAAG
>DTYX01000108.1 GCA_012961655.1 Candidatus Poribacteria bacterium | reverse complement strand
TAGCTTTACTTCGCTTATATTCCTGCCTTTCTCATGTAATATGTAAAACAAATTTAACAGTGTATTTATTACACTGTCGGCTACAATAACTCAAAATAAATTTCACCGTACACTATTTCAAAATTAGCATCCGCTTCGTTGCGGTGAATTTGTCAGCTTGCAAGGTGTAAAAATATAAACCACTTGCGACTTCATCACCGCGCTCATCTTTGCCATCCCAACGCGCTGCGCGCCCTTTATCCACGTACACGCCTGCTGACTGATTCCCTATATGTAAAGTACGAATGAGTTTCCCGTTAGAATTGCAAATCCTGATTACGACATCGGCATTTCCAGCTAATTTGTAGGGAATCCATATGCTTTGAAATGCAAACACTAATACAACGGCGAGTGATACAGCCACGGCAATTTTAAACAGACTTTGTTTGCATTCATTCGTTGTTTGTTTCTTTCTCATTTTCATCTCTTTTTTTATCGTATTTTACTCAAGGTTTTAACTTGAGCTTTGGGATTTCACGGCAGTTATTACAGTACTGCCATGCTCATTGGAACTTACGATTACTTTAGGACAGACAAATCCCGCGTTTTTAATGACCGCAAATAACTCCGGTCGGGAATAAGCGCCTACCATTATGTTAAAAAGCGCGGGTGTCAAAGGACCCGTTTTATCGTCATTCAGAACGAAATCCTGTATAATCAACAAGCTCTCGTCCGTCATAGAATCATAAGCTTTCTTTAACTTCATCTCTGCTTTACTGTCAGGGCCATGCAGGACGTTGGAGAGTAGCACCACATCATTTCCTTCTCCGAAGGTTTCGGTATCCCAACTTCCCTCCCTGACGTTCACTCTGCCTTCCATTCCCTCTCTAGCGATGACCTCCCTGGTAATGGCGATGGTATCTGGCAGGTCAAAAACTACCGCTTTTAGTTGAGGATACCGCTGACATAAGACGATTGAATAAGTTCCAGGTCCGCCGCCTACATCGAAAAGCTTTTTCCGTCCAGAGAGGTCGATGTTATCCGCCAACATCTTCGCGCGCCCAGAGATGGCGATATTGTGCATTGCCATGATGAAGTTTCTGTGTCCATTAGGTTTGCTATCCTTTGAGGCATCTTCGAGTCGAAGATCATTTTCCAGCCTATGCCAGAAATTCCAGACCGAAGCAGAGTGAGCGATTACATCACCTTGATATAACTTTCGACCGCGCACTAAATAAGTATCTGCGAATTCGGAATTTGTGTATTTTTCATCTTCCTTTTCGAGCAAGCCCATTGCTGTGCATGCTATCAGCAGCTTTTCAGTCATATCGCGCTTGGTGTAGCATCTTTCAGATATCTCTTCCGATGACATCTCTCCTTCGGATAGCACGGTGAATATATCCAAATTATTAGCGACTTGTAATACTCTGCCTGTCCGATATCCCCATGTTAAATCATCCAAAGTTATATTATTTTTTGTCATTGTTTTTGTCCGTAACCTTTGATTCAAATTATCCAACTTCGCAGTTTACAAAACAAACCCGTCCTCAGAACCAGAAATGCCACATCAGTATAATTTGGTCATCTCCTTTTAGTTGTCGCAACAAGTTTTTATCGTTGATTTGCTCATCCTTCAGTCTATCCTCGTTTGCGATATTCAACCAGTATATCAACTCTAAAGATGAGTTTTTCATAAAGGCGTAGTTACATCGAATATTTACACGCCTGAGGGCATCTCCTTTGATTTGTCGGTCTGGGTCGAACAGACCGTATCGAGCGGAAAGATGAAGGGCAGGGTTGACTTTGTATTCTATTTTCACAAAATAACCCTTTGATGTTATATCATCTTCACTTAGCGGCAAACCTTCACTGGGTTTAGAATAACCGCCGATGTCGAATTCGCCCTCTATGGAGATTGGTGGAACAAAGACTGTCAAATATGCCGCTGCGAGCATTTGCCGGGCTTCAGCAGGTCTATCCATCAAATATGATAAACCTCCGCGTATAAATTTATACCGCCCACCCACTGTTGTAACAAGGCCCTTGTGTTGGTTGCTATCTGTTGCAGTTAAAGCGGTGCGATTGCCGTTGAATACAGCGATGTTATAAAATAGCGGAGAATATGAACCGCCTAATTCTACCCCCACGTCTCGTAGGTTAGAGCCAATTCGATATCCCTGACGCACCAAAATATTGTGGTCGGTTTGCTTGAGTCCAAAAGGAATTTGAAATTGACCGAGCTTGACATACAGATGTTTCGGTATAGCGGATATGACCGCAAAAACATCTAATGGAGTTCCCATATTGCTTTTTGCCAATACTTGCAAATTTTCATAGGGTTCTGATGATACTGTTAATTCCCCTTGCATCAGAAAGAATGTATCAGTTGACGAATGACAGGAGCTACAATTTGGCACAGCTTTATCACTGGATGAGACATTTATGGGTTTTACATAAGCGGCTCTAATGTGAACTGATGTGTTAATCGGTATTTTAGTTTTCCTCTCCGCTTCTTTTCGTTCTTTTAGAAAAGTTTCAACATCAAAATCTTTTGGAAATTTATAGCCGTTCTTCTCGAATACTTGTCCGACCGGGTTACGCGGTCCACCTCCCGCTGGGTCAATATGGCAAAAATCGCATGTCTTGCCTTCTATTGCAGCAAATTCAGGACGTGAATATACGGCTGTAACTACAAATATGAAGGTTGTTAGTATAACAAGAACGGATATTATTCCTATCTTGTTTTTAATCATAAAAGCTCCTTATTAATTGGACGAAATCTGGGTAATACCTAACACTCTATTGAGTCTACTCACATTGACATTGTTAGATTTCTGAAAACGCGTAGGACACGAAGATCTTTATATCCGCGGATTTTCTTTAAGAAATAAAAAAGCAACTTTATTTCTTATATTTACTTGACATAATAACATAAAAATTGCTTAGCGGCAAGAAAAAGTTTCTAACTGGGTTCACCCGAAAATTGAGAGAGCATTGCATGAATCAAAATCGGAATTCGGAATTAACATTGTAGGCATTGTAAGC
>DTYX01000107.1 GCA_012961655.1 Candidatus Poribacteria bacterium | reverse complement strand
GCCATTCTATCGATTGTCATTCGCATTGTTTGTTCCTCCTTTCGTTTGGGGAATAGATACCAGTTGCATTCTTATTCCATTTATGTTATACTAACCAAAAGCAAAATCAGTTGTAAGGAGATATGAATGTCTTCAAAAACACTCCACCAACATATTGAAATCACTCAAGGCGTGTCTGGCACGAGTGGATGGGGCGCAGCGCTGATGAAATTGCCGCCGAGTATATTCTATGATATCAAAATTGAGGAGGAAACAATGAATCGAATCAACCAATCTGTCTGCTTCAATAATTTTTTGCGCGATGGTGTCACGCCAGAGCGTTTAATCAGCGAAGCTGCTAAAATCGGTTTCGCTTCTGTTGAGATGCTGCCGCAGGAACATTGGCCGCTGGTCAAAGAACACGGCATGCGTATTGCCATCATCGGCGGACACGGTACACTCACCAACGGTCTTAACAAACGCGAAAATCACAACCGCATCGAAGAGGAATTGCTCGAGAAAATTGAGCTTGCCGCGGAGAACGACATCCCCAGTTTAATCTGTTTTTCCGGCAATCGCGAGGGTCTATCGGATGATGAAGGTGTTGATATCACCGCTGAGGGTTTGAGTCGCGTTGCGAAGGCGGCGGAGGAGAAAGGCGTTAATCTCTGTCTCGAATTGCTCAACAGCAAGGTAAATCATCCGGACTACCAATGCGACCATACAATTTGGGGCGTAGAGGTATGTAAGCGGGTCAATTCACCGCGGGTCAAATTGCTCTATGACATCTATCACATGCAGATTATGGAAGGCGACCTCATTCGCACCATCACGGAAAACATCGAATACATCGGACATTTTCACACCGCCGGCAATCCCGGCCGTCAGGACATGGACGAGGAGCAGGAGATTTACTATCCGGCGGTAATGCGCGCTACTGCCGCGACCGGGTATGACCTTTACGTCGGTCACGAATTTAGACCCAAAGGCGACCCCATCGAAGCGTTGCGGACAACCTTTCAACTTTGCGACGTGCCTGCATCGTGATGGAAATTCTAAAACATCAGTATGAATTCGAAAAAACAGTATCTATATTTAATTGCAAAATCGAAATGGGAGGCGGATTTAATCAATGCTGAATGCCAAGCATTGATTGGAAAGCCTCCTGATGAAAATGGGATAATTATCTCTGAGCGTAAAGTTGACGTCTCGCGTGGGGCTTATATAAAAAACTGCGTGGAGTTGATATTCCAGACAGCGAGTTTGGAACAACTCCACCGATATCTTGAAGCGGCGAAATTGTACGCGGATGATTTTCGCGTCTCCGTCACCAAGATACCTCGCGGCTTGAAGATGAACTCGATGGAACTTGCCAGTGAAATCGGCGCGCGTATCGAAGGAAGTCCTGACCTCGATAACCCAAAGGTCATTTTCTATCTCGTTGCGACAGATGAACAGTTGTGGTTTGGCAAAATCACATCAGAGTCCGATAGAGCCTGGATAAAACATACAGCCAAACCACACACAACCTCAAGTTCCTTGCCCGCTCGCTTGTGTCGAGCCGTGGTGAATATAATAGCAGATATTGGTGATAGTTTAGTAGACCCTTGTTGCGGTGCGGGAACGCTACTGCTGGAAGCGGCGCATATAGGCATAAACGTAGTGGGATACGATATTAATAAGAAAATGGTCGGAGCATCGCGAAAAAACTTGGAGTATTTCGGCTTGGAAGGCGCCATTCATCTTGCCGATGCTCGTGAAATAACAGGCAGATTCGATGCGCTGACGACTGACCTGCCTTACGGAATATACACTCAAGCGAGCGATAAACTGTACCGAGAAATTCTGCAAAATATAAAGTCTCTGGCGCCCAAAGCCGCGTTAATTACCGCCAAAGATATCACCGATATGCTCTGCGACCTTGGTTATGAAGCTAAGCGGGTAATTCCCGTTCCGAAATCGAGGGTTACCAGGTATATTCATATTGTTGACATTTTGGAGTGCAATGACTAAGTTATCGCTTTTTTTCTGAACCATGCCAGGAGGGTTATGATGGCAAAAGAGATTCCAGTCCTACCATTCAAGCGCTTTTTGAAATTTGATGAGTTGACAGATTTTGTATCAACGTTAGCAGCGGCGCGTCCAGATTTGGTAACGCTCACGTCCATTGGGGCATCGCGGGAGGGACGCGCGATTCATCTGCTTACCATAACTGACGCGGCAACAGGTAAGCCTGAAGATAAGCCCGCCTACCTGATACATGGCAACATTCATGCCTTAGAGCTTTCGGGCACGCATGCGGCTCTTTATACTGCCCGGCAACTCGTAGTTGACCACGATAAGTCTGACCTTTTAAAGCGAGTGGTTTTTTACATCGTGCCGCGTATCAACCCCGACGGCGCGGAGTTCGCGGTGACAACATCGGGAAGCATCCGTAGCCGCACAGACCGGTCTGAGCGCGAAGCGAACACACTGTATCAGGAAGATGTCAATGGCGATGGGTTAATACTTACCATGCGTCAAGAACATCCCGACGGCTCATTAGTGACTGACCCCAAGGACCCGCGGCTGTTGATACGCCGGAAGAGGGACAGCGCCGGACCATTCTACCGAACACTGCCCGAGGGACTCATTCACGACTGGGATGGCACTGACAACATCAGGGTTGAGGGACGAAGTTTTGACTGGAACCGCAACTGGTCTTATGATTGGCGTCCCGAACCAGAACAGGGAGGGGCTGGTGATTTTCCGTTCAGCGAGCCGGAGATGCGGTCTATGGCGGAATTTATACATAGTCACGCCAACATATTCGGGATACTCGGATATCACACGGGTCCAGGCGCAGTGCTAAGACCACCATCCACCGGCTCAGACACCGACCTTAGCGAAGAAGATGTTCGCGTGATGGATGAACTCGCCCAAATTGGCTCAGAGTATACCGGTCTCCCAATCTACCCTGTGGTGAAATATCACTCCGCAGACCGACGAGATATCAATCTTCGCGGACATTTCCACAACTTCGGCTATCATCATCTGGGACTGTTTGTGTTCGAGTTTGAACTCGGAATCCTGAAAAACAGCGCCGGTATCGAGACAGAAGAGATACTGGCGGCGAAAAAACCGGAGGAGGAAGAGGAGGAGATGCGCCGCCTG
Source organism: Candidatus Poribacteria bacterium (assembly GCA_012961655.1). Lineage (GTDB taxonomy): Bacteria > Poribacteria > WGA-4E > DTYX01 > DTYX01 > DTYX01. Next base: position 5,359 of record DTYX01000107.1, on the reverse strand, counting down.
ATGAAGTGGTGGGATGAACAAGAAGAGCGCGACGAAATTTATAAACCGTGGACGCCGTTTGAGCATCCACAACTCGGCAAGGTCGAAATTGGCGGGCTTCTTAATCGACATCTCGCCGGAAGAACGTTACCCGACCTTGAGGAGATTTCAAAAGGCACATATCAATTCACTGTCGAACACGCGAGCCGCCATCCGCGCATTATCCTTGAGGATGTTCAAGTTGATGCTGTAGGTGGAGATGTCTACCGCATCAGAGCCCGAACCGCCAATCGCGGCCACTTTCCAACCAACGTTTCCAACCAGGGAAGAAGCCTTCGCAAGCTACGAGCAGTGCAAGTCGAATTCCATCCCGCCTGCTGTGTTAATCTACTGTCCAATCAGGGACATTACCATATTGGCCACATGAACGGACTTACTGACAGCCGACTGCTCGAATGGTTTGTTTCCGCCCCTCCTGGGAAACAAAAATTGTGTGAGATACGGGTATTTGGCGGTACTGGCGGGAATGTGTCGGTGTATGTGACGAAGTAAATTCGAAGTATTACGTATTACGTACCTGTTTCTTATGTGTGCCATACAGGAGGAACAAAGAATAGAGAACGTTGTATCTTCTGGACATCGCCGATGGCAAGCGCACAACGTTGCAGGTTGGCAAACCTTATACTACTCCAGCCACGGGACATGAGGCGTGGACGGGAAACCCCAGATACACGCGGCAACGATTCCGGCAGGGATGATTGAAAAAATAGAAAGGTAGGATTACTCTTATGTACGAACCTCATCAATGGCTTGATGCTATCGACAATCGTAGAGAATATATAGAAGATCGACTCATAACAGGAAGCCCAGTCGTCGGCTTGACCTACGACGATGGTATTTTGTTGTTGACTATCGGCAGAGGACAGAGAAAAGTCTTTGAAATCTATGACCGTATCGCCCTTTCCGCCATCGGTCATCCAGCGGACATTGAGAAACTAAGAATACTTGCTATCGACGCTGCGCATTTAGAGGGCTTTAATAGTTCTGCCGAAGATGTAACCTTACATAGATTGGTTAATTTCGTTATCGGACCGATGATAAAACAGTCCTACGATGAAATCTTTCGCTCGCCATATATTATAAAAATGCTCATGGTCGAGTTGGGCTCTGGAAATAATCCCAATCAATTTTATGTAGTAAATTACGACGGTTCACTGAAAATTGAACAAGATTATGAGGTATTGGCAGGCGCCGAGAAAGCTGAGAATGAGATGCTAAAAAGATTATCGGAAATTCAAACCGATAATCCGCCCGCTTTGGAGGAAGCTCTGAAATTCGCCTTAGAGGCTTGGGCGATTGGACGAAAAATCAGCGACGCCGGGGATTCATCCGTTTCAGGTGATGAGAATTCTGAAATTGCTAAAACGGATGAACTGGAAATTCATAATCTTATCAGAGAAGAATTACACGATGGCGCGATTGAAGCCGCTGTTCTGCAGGGTTCCAAGGCAAGCAGCAGCAAATTTCGCTTGCTTGAAAAAACGGAAATTGATACAATTTTGACGGGTTGGCTGTGAAAAGAGATAAGGTGAACACTATGGCAGGGTCGAATATTCAGATTCAATTGGTGGATAATGCTGAACCGCTGTTAGCTTACGCTAAGGTTCCATTGACCTTATACAACAAAGAGCACGTTATCGTTGAACTAAAGGTGCTCAGTGGAAAGCGCGGTCCCTGGGTAGCGTTACCTCAACGGAAAGAGGGCGATGGGTGGGTCCCAATCATTCAGATTCCAGAAGATATCTGGGAGAAAGTCAAATATGCCGTTTTGCTCGCCTACAATACTGAAAGAAGTTCACAACTGTCATCTCAACAAGCGACAGAGCGGGCTAATTCTGATGCAGCCGCGAAGCCTTCGGCGACTTCAAATACATCATCAAAGGTAAATCAACCCATTGCAACGGTAACTTCAGTTAGTCATTCTCAGGTTAAAGAGGGTAAGCGGGAGCAAATCCCTATTGAGCAACTTCCCGTTTCTGAACTCATAAAGCTTCAACCTAAGCGCCGGATACCGCTGCCCGACCGACAGAAACGCATAGAGTTTTTAGAGCAGCAGTATGGCAAGACATATCGCGGTAAAACTATCAAGTATATGACTAACCGACAGTTATATGCCATTTCAAAAAGATGTGGATATAGATGACTTTTCGAACAGTTATTCGCGTGCGATTAAGTGCTACGCCTATTTTGTAAAGTCTCGTGGTGGTATTAGGAGGAAAATAAATGTTTAAAAATTCATTACGTCTTGGAAAAATTTTGGATGTAGAGATACGTTTGGATTATTCCTGGTTCATTATATTCGCTTTAATTACAGGGTCATTGGTTCAATACTTTATCTCCAGGGAAATGAATATTACAACTTCACTTGTCATTGGCATCTTCACCAGCTTGCTATTTTTCGCCTCAGTTCTGGCTCACGAACTTTCTCATAGCTTTGTTGCTCGCACCGAAGGCGTACCAGTTCATAGCATCACCCTTTTTATCTTTGGCGGTGTAGCACATATTGCCCAGGAGCCCAAACGCGCCCGCGATGAATTTTTTATGGCGTTAGCTGGACCAGCTACTAGCGTTGCCATTGCCATACTGTTCGGGGTCATCTGGTTTGTGACCTCTAATTTGAGCGAACCGATTGCGGCGTTAGCATCTTGGTTGGGGATAATTAATGGCATGTTAGCTGTGTTTAATCTGATTCCGGGTTTTCCCCTTGACGGCGGTCGTGTGTTACGCTCCATCATCTGGGGAATTACAGGTAATCTGAGGAAATCCACCCAGGTTGCATCTATCGTAGGGCGAGCGGTCGCTTATATCTTCATTTTCATCGGAATATGGAGAATCTTCTTCCAAAAGGATTGGCTTGGCGGATTGTGGATTGCTTTCATCGGTTGGTTTCTTGAAAACGCTGCCGCCAATAGTTATCGTCAGGTGGCTTTGCGAGATACGCTTGCAGGACACACAGCCAGAGAAGTGATGGTCACCGACTGTACTTACGTCTTGCCTCACCTAACATTAGAGGAATTAGTACATGATTACATTCTCCACACCGGCCGCCGTTGCTTCCCTGTGACCGATGAGGAAAGCGTATTGGGAATAGTAACATTACATAATGTCAAAGAGATACCTAAGGAACGTTGGCATTCAACAACAGTGAGCGCCATAATGACACCGTTGGAAAAACTTCAAACGGTACACCCTGATGACGGTCTGTTCGATGTCTTAGAGCGGATGACACATGAGGATGTGAACCAATTGCCGGTGATAGACTACGGCAAACTCGTTGGCATGGTCGCCAGAGACAATGTCTTGGCTTTCATCCATACTCGCACTGAGCTTGGGATATGAGAGTAACCCACCCATACGCATTTAAGGGACAAGTTCGGGATTTAGATTTTCCCAACTCTCTCATACCGCATAGTAGAGTTAATCAATGTCTTTCCGATTTCATGCTAAGGATTTCCTCAGTTCCTCGAAGAACACTGCGGCTTGTTTGTGCTCAGCCGCGTGCGTCATGTTGTGGCGTTGGCACAGTGTAATGTAATTGTCAATGAGAGCTTTACGTTCGGCATCTTCCATTAACCCGCCTGCGTCTATCATAGCTCGGTGGGCACAGATGGAAGCTTTTTCTACCCGCGCTCGGACTGTTTCGTCATCTGCCAGATTCAAGGCTTGCTCAAAATAGTCGAATGCTTTGCGAGAGATTTCCGGTCTCAGTCCAACGTCCTCGGGTGAAGGGAAACATCCCGGATGCACGCCAGATTCTTCAGCATTGTCATGCAACATTTCGATGTAGTCCATAATCGGTTGTGCCGCACTTTTGTAGTGTAACCGAATAAACTCCTCACGTATCACCTTGTCATCAAGGTTGGGATTCCAAATCATCCGAGAGATAATGTAATTCCGCAGTTCACTAAGTTCGCCGGAGGTGCCATTTCCATTAGCTTGCATGAACAATCCCTTGACGTTGTTGCGGAGAAAATAGCGCACATTAGGGCCGATACTACGCAAATTGGGAAATGGCAGGTCATAGGCGCGGAAATTGGTGTTATAGTTCCAGACCCAAATATCGTCAGAAATCTGCCCCCAATCATTCATATCATTGCAAAAGTCCCGATTTTTGGGGCAGTCGGGGTCATCAATCGGATGCAAGGTGCAACATTCGATACTGCAAAGCTGAATCTGTACATTATGCCGCGGCCGGATAGTCTTAGGGGTCTTACGTGTATACCAATAAGCCAATGTCCCCACTTTAACGTCCGGGTGAGCTTTTTCAACCAGTTCTGCGACGGCGTTGACAAAAGCGAGTTGGGAACCCATTGGGCTGCCTTCACGTTGGTTAATCTCTTCGCAGGCATCACAACGGCAGTATTTATCGGTATCTGCCTGACTGACACTGATGTTTTTGAGACTCGGATGTTCGTCGATATAACGTATGGCTGATTCAGCGGCAACTTGAATCACCTCAGGATTGGTGACACATAGTTGTGGACCAGCGCCAGACTTGTCTGTATGGCGTTTTCCATCCACTAAAGCATAATACTCGGGATGTTCTTTGCCATATTTATCGAAAGGCGCCAGCCAGTGAAATGAGTGGTTGATGAGATTTTGCGGGGTATTGCCGCCCAATTTCTCATCAGGAGTGACAGTGTTGACGCGCAGACGCGCGGCAAATTCAGGGACGTTGGAATTTTCTTTGTAGAAGCTCCAACGGAAAGAAAATGGCGGTTTGTAGATGTATTCTCCACAGGGAATCTTCGCTTCGTCAGTCGCAGGAACATGCGTGTGTTCCGACGTCAGAAAGCGTATTCCCAAACCATCTTCGAGAAACTGATACACTCCATAGAGACTACCTCTCGGTCTTCCACCGACGATAGCCACAGAATCTTCCCGCACAATTACACGAAATCCCTCGTCACCCAACTCATCAATGTCGATGACGATACCGCTCGTAGCTAATGGGGCGCCCTGACCGATAATAACGTGGTGATTTGTTTCGTTGGCGCTATGATGCACCGGGAGAAGTGTTCCCGTCGCCTCTTGAAACCAACATTGGAACTCTTGTGCCGCATACTTTTCAGAGGGAATCGCCTCCGAATCAACGATAATATCCCAGTTCTTCATCTGTAAACAATCTAAATATGCCTGTGGTTTATTGTGATTTCCATGAAATAGTAATTGTGAAACTGACATATCGTTCCTCCTCAGTTTTGGAATAATTAGCGTATGCTTAACGCACACTACTGCTACCAGCTCCAGAAAGAATTTTAACATTTTTTCATTCTCATTTCAATAAATATTTCCCATTTGTACAAATTCCCCACAGGAT
>DTYX01000106.1 GCA_012961655.1 Candidatus Poribacteria bacterium | reverse complement strand
TTGGTGAAATTTTCGTAAAACGTAAAACGTAAAACGTGAAACGTGATGATGTACTTCAATTTTCACGTTTCACGCATCACGTTTCACTTGACACAACTCACCAAACTGAGCTGAACCTACTTTTCTCAAAAAATGTTCCCAAATCAGCTAGGGCAACTTGTTGTATTCTGCAAGTTTGTCAGCCAGCCAGCCAATTCTTAGCTCCTCCAGCCTTGCCTGCGTCGGGACAGCGAGCGTTGCATCCCAACCCATCTGCTGATAGTATTCCTGCCTGGATTTTTCAAGTTCCTCCAGGTCGATGTGTTGTCCCTCTCTCGGGCCAAATGTAAAGCCAGTGGTGAATCGAGGCGCTGTTTTATCATCTTCGGCTGTCTGCCCTAAGAGAGTATTGAACGCCCGCGCCATGTCCATCGCTCTTTCTCCAACCTTCTCCAGTTCTTCGATGGAGAGATTCCACCCGGTCACTCCGTTGACGATGTCCCTCATCTGTTCTTGGTCAAACGGCGGAACGACGCAAATTGCAGCGCAGTTCTTAAAGATGCTCGATAGACTGGTATGAACATGGTCAGCACCGGTGGGTGACATCACATAACTCATACCCAATTGAGGGCCCCTGGCTCTTGGGTCATGCATGGGGACTTCCTGTCCTTTCGTGTGGACTGCGAAGGCTTCTGAGCCCTTTCCGATCTTTTCGGACATCCTTTTGGTGCCCTCTGCTACGAAGTCGCCAAACCCTTTCCGATAAGCTATCAATTCGAGCAGTTCTACCATCGCTTCGGCGTTGCCGAAGTTCAATTCCAAACCGCCCGTATCCTCTTTGGTGAGCAGTCCATTCTCGTAGCATTCCATCGCAAACGCTATCGACACGCCTGCTGAGATAGTGTCGATTGAATATGCGTTGCAGATTTCGTGTCCCTTGCTGACGGCTACTGCGTCAGCAATTCCACAGCAAGAGCCTAATGAAGCCAGCGTCTCGTATTCAGGTCCACCGTAAATCTGGCGAACTTTATACGGTTCTTGCGCCTGGACGACCTTTTTGCATTTGATTGGACAAGCGTAACAGCCTCCCATACGAACGCCGATGCTTTCCATCACCGTTTCAGCAGAGATTTTCTCGGCGCCTTCAAATACACCATCACGGAAATTGTGGGTTGGCAAACCGCCTCCATCGCTAGAACCTTTCAGATTGAATCCCATGCCATATTGAGGGAGGGTACCGCAACGCTCCTTGTAATTTTCCATGAGCCATTTTTGCATTGCGCGCACGGCTTTCGGGTCTGCTATGTCTGGGAGTTTATGTCCTCGACAAGCCACAGCCTTCAGGTTCTTTGAACCCATTACCGCGCCTATGCCACTACGCCCCGCTGCATGCCTCAAGTCGTTTATGACGCAGGCATAACGCACCATGTTCTCGCCGCCAGGTCCGATTTGAGCCGTGCGAATGCGACGGTCATCCAGCTCTTTTCGAATCATCGTCTGAGATTCCGCTGTCGACTGGCCCCAGAGATGACTGGCATCCCTGATTTCAGCTTCGCCATCATGAATCCAAAGATAGACGGGCTTTTCCGCCTTGCCTTCCACGATGATGGCATCATATCCTGCGCGTTTCAACTCCGCGTTCCACCAGCCGCCTACGTCTCCCTCGCCGAAAAGTCCAGTGAGCGGCGATTTCGCGCCCACAGCGTTCCTTGCGCTGCCAGCTATCGGAACTCCTGTTACCGGGCCTAAAGCGAAGATTAATTTGTTCTCAGGAGCCAGAGGTTCAACTTCCGGCGGTACCTCGTTTAGAAGATAGTAAGCTACGAATCCCCAGCCGCCGAAATAGGTTCGGTAGAAGTCCTCCTCTGGCTCTTCCACCGATATATCACTGCTGGATAGATTTACACGTAAAATCTTACCGTTGCAACCGTTTTTCATCTTAACGTCTCCTTTTTGTTATTTAGACGCAATTCAAAAAGCGTCAAAAAGGTAATTATCCTTTCTCGTCTTCGTCAGTTAAATTGTGGTTCCCCGAACCACGCCAATAGTTATCATATAACGCTGTGAATCTCTTTTTTAGCTTCATCTTTCGTTGTACCTTTCATAACCTGACTAACAATTTTCCAGATATTCTCTTTCTGCTGCTCGGTTAAATCCAATTTATCAAAGCGTTCAGGCGGTTTTCTGCTTTGGTACCAATTGCACTTGCCTTGACAGACGAACTTGTGAAGTTGAGTTTTTGCGGCAGCACCATCAAGATTTTCCTCTTCTGCAATTTGGTTGATAATTTTCTCCACTTTCTGCGCTGATGTTAATTCTTGCATTGCTTCACCTCCTTCTCTCCTCTTGCCCTTTTGCCTTCTTGCTCTCTTCGCCCTACTTATAGCTCTAAAGACTGATATATCATCCCCAAAGCTTCCGCCACTTGAAGGTTAGTCAGCTTGCCGTTGTGAGTATTGACGCCTTTAGTTAGAGCAGAATCTGACCTAAGCGCATCAGTTAAACCGTAGTTAGTGAGCTTCAAGACATAAGGCAGTGTGGCATTGGTTAGAGCCACTGTCGATGTGTGTGGGACGGCTCCAGGCATGTTGGGGACGCAGTAGTGAATGACATATTCTTCCAAATAAATAGGGTCTAAAAGCGAAGTGGGGCGGGCTGTCTCAACACAGCCTCCCTGGTCAACTGATACGTCAATAATTACCGTTCCAGGCTTCATCTGCTTGACCATCTCTCGGCTGACCAACTTTGGAGTTGCAGCGCCTGTAATCGCGACTGCGCCGATGAGCAAGTCAGATTCCGTCACTGCTTTTTCAATTTGATACGGCGTGGGTGTAAGGGTAAAAACCCTCCCTGAAAAGATGTCATCTATGTAGTTCAATCGCGCCAGATTTTGCTCGATGACTGTAACTTGCGCTCCCAATCCGAAAGCCATCTTCGTTGCATTTATCCCTACTACGCCGCCTCCCAAAATTGTCACTCTGGCGGGCAAAACTCCTGGAACGCCTCCCAACAGTTTCCCTAACCCTCCATGAGTTCGTTCCAAATAGTGCGCCCCTATCTGTATTGCCATCCGCCCGGCAATAGCGCTCATCGGAGCTAAAAGCGGCAAACTACCATCTTCTAATTCGATGGTTTCATAGGCAATTGCTGTCACTCCCCTTTCCAGCAGGGCTTCTGCGAGCTTTTTCTCCGCCGCCAGATGAAGAAAAGTAAACAGAATCTGTTCAGAAGATAAAAGCTCGTATTCCGAGCTCTGGAGTTCTTTGACTTTAACTATCATATCAGATTTTAGGAAAACCTCTTTTGCCGTTTGGACGATTTTTGCCCCTTCTTTTACATATTCTTCATCCTTCAATCCGCTGTTTTTTCCAGCGCCGTCTTCAATTAAAACTGTATGCCCGGACTTTACCAACGCGCTTACTCCCGAAGGAGTCAAACCAACCCGATTTTCACCTGCTTTAATCTCTTTCACAGTCCCAATAAACATTTTTAATATCCTTCTGCTTTCTCCTATCTCATTTCAGCAATATAATTTTTCTCTTTATATTCCGCCACCATTTTTTCATCCAATGGATACCTACCATATTCTTTTCCTGCATCCACCATCGCCTTGTAATTTTCTGGTTTTACAGCGGGATGGATGCTGTTTGAAGAAGCCAGAATATGTCCGCCGCCAACTGCGGCTTTGGCAATTGTTTCTTTGACGGCTTCTATTACTTGTTCTACACCTCCTCTGGAGAGCAATTCACCACAATCCACATTTCCAGCCAGTGCGATTCTGTCACCGTAAAGTTCTTTTACTTTTCCGATGTCCATGTCCGCTATCGGCTCCAGAGGGTCAAGCGCGTCGATGCCCAACTCAACTATCATATCCATTATCGGCCAAAGATTTCCATCCGTGTGTTTGACGAAAGGCACTCCCTTCTCATGCGCTAAGTCTACCATCTCCTGCATATACGGCAAGCAGAACTCTTTGAAGTGTTCCGGCGACATTATCGGAGCTTTTCTGTGAGCGTAATCATCTCCTGTCAGGGCGATGTCCGCGCCTTCGTCAATGGCTCTTTCCATCACCCGCTTTTTGTAATCAATGACTATTATTGCAAGTCTTTTTGCGAACTCTGGATTGAAGACGTAATCCATCAGGAGGTTATCCATGCCACGCAGATAATGGGAAAACTCAAAGGCATCGTGTCCCAAAAATACTATTGCCTTTTCGCCTTTGAACCGCTTTACAGCCTTTTTCAGCGTATCCAATCGGTAATCGGCGTCCGGGTCAGGCGGCGTCCATTTGTCAAGGTCTGCTTCCGTTTTTATGGGATGTTCGGCGGGATAGGGAATGCCGCTTTCCTCGACTCGCCAGGTGATGCCCCATTCGTCCAAATAAGTTTTCTCGTCGAAATATTTTTGCGGACGGAAGTCTTCAAAAATGGTCACCCCGTCCAAATCCTCTTTTTCTACAAAATCCTCGTAGCTGATGTCGCCGTACAATGCTTTTATCACCGGTTCATTTACTATCAGTTCCCAGATTGGAACTCTATCGGGCTGTTCTCGTCTGAGCGCTGTCATCATTCTTTCATAACCGTTCATTGTTCTTCTCACTTTTTGAAGTAGTGGTTCATTTTTTAAATTCGACTAAGGTTTGTTAGCCTGTGGTTTAAACCACAGGGAAGCAATTCATTGCGCGTTTAGACGGCGATGAATCGCCTTACTACAAACCAATCACAACAAATTTCACAGTGTAGTAGCGCATTGTTTTGACAAAAATGCTGTCATTCCGAGCGTAGCGTTGAACTTT
>DTYX01000105.1 GCA_012961655.1 Candidatus Poribacteria bacterium | reverse complement strand
TTCTCATGTTTCTCTAGACAGGTCGAAATGCAGTGTTTGATGAGTTCTTATAATAACTTTTGAGGGAGAATTACGTAGGGTGTGTTAGTGTCGGTGTGCTAAGACTTTATGCTGCAGCGATTATTCCAGGATTTTTATTAGCGGGCTTTTATATGATCGGCCTTAGCAATCTTTTTAAAACGACAAAACCCTTATATAATAAGGGTTTCAGAGTGTTTGTCGGGTGGAGAGCCGGTTATAACGCGTGATGTAAAATTTATACAGTGTGAAATCAAAGTCACCCTTCCGTAAGCCGAAGGCGTCGGTGAGCAAAGCGAACAGTTCTCGCCCGGCGTATTCCATCGAAAAATATCCCTGCCATCCGTTCTGGGTTTGACCGCTGGGTACTGGATAGATGTGGAAATTGCGTGTGGCGAATTGTTTGACGTTGCGGGTGTCAAATTCGTAAGAGATTGTTATGCTCCGAATCACGCCGTCGTCTATCCGAGGATTGCCGCGCTTGGGCATAGATGGATTGAAAAGACTCCAATTATTATTGATGAATAGCGATGAGTATTCGTCATCCGCATATCGAACTTTGACCGATGTCGAAGATGTCAACTGCTGTTGTAGCCAGACTTCGTAACCTTTTCGCTCGAAGTAATCTTCAAACGCTTCTCCGAAGAGCGCAGAGCCTAAAAAATCTTCGCCTTCTGAAAGCAAACCTAAGTCATTTGTATCCGTGAGTTTATGAATCTGACCTCCAACTGTAAATCTATGTCGATTGAAGAACCACTTTTCCGCTCCCAATTGGGAATTCCAACTTTTAGAAGAGATTCCATAAGATGCGCCGCCGTAGAGCCTTCCTCCGCCGGCAAAGACTGTGGTTACTTGCGCGCCGCCGCCCAGCATCAGCCCGTGAACACGATTGAAATTGACGGTCGGATGCGGGCTGATTTTGCCAAGCGGTTGTTCCTCAATGTCGATAGAGAGCGTTTTTTGCTCGCTGTCTAATTTCCAATCGGTGAGCGTCAGAAAATAGTTATTTTCACGTTTCAGCTTTGCCGCCATACGGAATATCTTCTCTTCGCCGATGTCTGAAGTATATACGTCACCTTCGGAGATGTCAAGGAACTTGATAACCTCATCTCGCTTAATCCGCTTGTTACCCACAAGCCGAATCTGTTTTATCCGTCCTTCGTCAATGGTTATATCCAGCATACCGCCGGCGATACGATAATCAGCCGAAGCGAGCGGATAACCGCGATTGTGATAAAGTTCACCGATTAGGCGGCATTTCGTACTGATTTGGTCAGTGACAATTCGCCCAGTTTTTAGGTTAAAATACCGCGATAGTTGCTGGCTGGTAAACAAGGCATTGCCGTCAATTTTCAGCGAGTTAATGAAGCTAATGCTGGGACTGACTGGACGGGACTGAGCCTCGTCCACTACTTCAACAAATGGATTTTCAACGACCTCAATTAATAGAGTTGACGAATCTTCGGAAAATGACAAAGTTGCAGTGACTTTTGAAAACAGGCCGGATTCCTCAAGCGTTTGTCGTATCGCAGGAATCTCTTCAGGATTAAACCTCTCCGAGGGCTTGAGGTCGATTATCGAGAGAATTTCCGCATTGCTGACAATCTCATTTCCGCTGATTTCTATTTTGTCGAGGCGAATGTATTCCGGTGGAGGCTCAAACGCAGATGTTGTTCGTTCTACGACGAATCGCAACTTTCCGAAGCGTTCGGGGAAGTGCGGCCAGGAGGCGTCTTCATCTGAAGCGTAGGTGGGCGACCAGTAGATGTATTCTCGCTGGGAGTGTACTTTGCGGTGAAGATTGAAACCCCATATTCCGAATTCCGAATCGCCCAGAGATTTGAACGGGATGGCTATCTCCACGCTCCAGAAATCGGGATATATCTCCGTGTCGGCGATACAGTTTGAACCCCACATGACATCGGTTTCCTTTTGGCTGGTGTTCAATATTTGCTCGACCGATGAGCCAAGACGTTTCGGCTCATACCGCCTCAACACCTGCTGGTCAAAGACAGTTCCAATCGGATTTACGGCGATGTGGTAATATTGTTGCGTCTGAGGATTGGGGTCAATCAATAATTCGATATCGTCATCCTCCCAAACTGGGCTATCAAATTCGGTCTGTGATATCTTAATTTTCGGCATTTGTGGGTCATAAGCTTTCACGCCGATGTAAAAATTATCCTCGTCCCAGAGCAAATAGGCTTCCGTAAATTCATAGGCGGACGCCTCACCATTCGCCAGATAAAATTCACTCAATCGCGTTGCATTCCTCCATACCTTTTCATTCAGAACTCCATCTATCGACGGCGGCGTCTGTGCTTTGATGACTTCGACTTCTTCCTCCCCCTTTATTAAAGGGGGCCGGGGGGATTTCTCTTCCTCAACGAGCGGCGGCGTTCCCTCTTTCCTTTTCTCCCGCTCAGCGCTAATCTTTTGAATCTTTATGTCGCCGTTTGACGCGCTTAATTTCAGCAATGGACCACCATTATTAAAATAGCCACGTAATATAGTTTCAGACTTCTGATTTTCAATAGTCAAAGGGATTTCGGAAATTATATGTCCATTTTCGCATTGCGCCTCCAAGTCGGCGGAATATTCTAAAGGCAAACGGAGATTGATATCGCCATTGGTCGTCTCAAGATTGAGCGGAAAACTCAGCGTATCTAGAATTTCGAGGTCAATTGAGCCATCCGTCGTTGAAAATGCGCTGGCGCCATTGAGCCAAATTTTGCCTTTGATGGCGCCTTTGACCACCGTAATCTGAAATCCCCCGAGAACACCTTTCAACTCCACAGTTCCGTTCGCCGCGCCGATATCCTGCGCCCCGCTGACGCCTTCGATGATGACATCTCCGCGGACGCTGCGAGTTACCACAGCTATATCTTGCGGTACGCTAATATGATAATTGACCCTGGCGGATAAAATGCCTTCAGGGAAAGCATCAGGAGCTTCCGTCTTGAAGATAATTCTATCTTTTTCGTGTAATCGCTTGATTTCCAATGATTCGGAATAATCCTTCGCTATATCTTCATCACGCGCGTCGATTCGCTTAGTCACCTTGACTGAAATCTCTTCAAGGTTCTCAATTGCATGAATCTCTATATCGCCGTCAACGTTATCTATGGATATATCGTAAACATTATCGAAACTTACAGTCTGTTCGATCTCTTCAGAATATATCTTCGCCCAACTGATGGGAGACATAACTAATGAAGTTATCAGTAGTATCGTTGTTATGATAAAATTTTTCGCTCGCATAATTTATACCATTTCGGTCCGAAGGAGATTTCGACATGAAACCCCGTAGGAGGAATAGATGAGTGTTATAGATTGCCATTTAGCGGCTATTGATTTAGATGGCACCTTGCTTGATAGCGAATACCAACTGTGCGAAGAGAATCGCCAGACGGTACAAAAACTAGCGGAAAAGGGCGTAATTGTTGTGCTTGCATCGGGTAGAATGCATGAGACGATTTTGCCATTTAGTCGGAGGATACATCTTAATGACCCAATAATTTCATACAATGGAGCCATGGCAAAAGACGTAAAAACAGGTGAATTACTGCATCACATTCCGATTCCATCTAATCTCGCGAAAAAAATGATCACATATTGCGCTAATCGGAATCTTCATCTGAATTTCTATCTGGACGATGTATTATACGTTCGAGAGCGCAATAAGTGGAGCGAGCTTTACGATAATAGAACAGGAGCAACATCAAATCCCGTTGGCGATTTACATCGATTTGATGGAGATGAACCGACGAAGCTTCAAATTGTCGACTCGCCGCAGAATATTGACAGATTTCTCATAGAATTCAATAACCTCTTTAAAGACGAACTGTATATCACTAAAACCCAGCCAGAGTATTTAGAGTTCATGAATCCTTCAGTTTCCAAAGGTTCTGCTTTAATCGCCGTCGCCGGGAGACTAAGGGTCAGTATGGCAAAAGTTGTCGCCTTTGGTGATGGATATAATGATATGAGCTTGATGGAAGCCGCAGGATTTCGAGTGGCAATGGGAAACTCAATAGACGAAATAAAAACCTGTGCAGATTACATTACAAGTACAAACGACGAAAACGGCGTCGCAGCAGCTATTAAAGAGCTTTTGTTATAAATTTATCTGGTTAAAAACTAGCTGAATTATTTAACTGACGACGTCCGTTCTCGCTGATTCTCCCACTCTATGTCGGATTTTCATACTTGTAACCGGTACACTAGCGATGAAGGCTAGACTTTCATTCTCACGATGAAGTTCCATTTCAACACTGGATTGCTCGAATTCGAAGTATTTTGAGAGCACATCGACTAGCTCGTCTCTTATACCTTCAAGAATATCTGGCTCAACTAATGTACGGTCTTGAATTAAAATTAATTTTAACCTGTTTTTCGCTACGGTTTTGCTCTTGGGCTGTTTGCGAATGAGATTTATGATTCGATCGAACATGATTTACCCTCCCCTGAATATTCCCACCAATTTTGACAGAAAACCATTCTCTTTGAGGTCTGGTATCGGCAGATCTTCACCATCAATCCTTCTGGCAATCCTTTTGTATGCTTCTCCCGACCTGGAATTTTTACTGAGGGTAAGAGGCAATCCTTTATTCGTTGAAACAATTATCTCTCTATCCTCGGGGACGATTCCTACAAGGTCAATTGCTAAAACATCCAAGATGTCCTCTGGTCCCATCATATCCCCTTTCTCTATCATTTCAGCCGACAAGCGATTGATGATTAGCAGTGGTTTGTCTATTCCAGTGCTCTGTACTAATCCGATGACTCGATCAGCATCTCGGATAGCGGCAACCTCTGGCGTTGTAATGATAATGCCTTCAGTGGCAGACGCTGTTGACATCAGAAATCCTTGCTCAATTCCCGCAGGGGAATCAATAATGACATAGTCATAACTTTCCTTAAGTTCATCACATATCTCTTTCATCCGTTCGGGCGGAAAATCGTTCTTGTTATTCCTTTGGGAAGCCGCCAATAATCTCAAATTGTCGGTGCGTCCTCTGACGAGCGCCTTTGCCAGTGGACATTTGCCCTCGACTACATCCATCGAAGTATAAACCACGCGACCTTCCAATCCCATGACAATATCGAGATTCCTCAAACCAATGTCAGCATCCACCAGCACAACGCTTCTTCCCATCAACGACAAAGCTGTTCCGATATTAGCTGTCGCCGTTGTTTTTCCGACACCGCCTTTGCCAGATGTAATAACAATTGTCCTTCCCATATCTTTCATCCTTTCTGATTAATTTGGATAATACAAGGTACCGATGAATAAATCGGGACAAGCTGGTGTTAGAATGTATTGGTCTAATATTTTCACAATCCTTTGTATTCCTCTACGACTATCATTTCACCATCGACATACGCTATCTCCATAACCCCCTCACGTTCCTTCCTGTCACCGGGGGAACGCGAGACGATATTTCCGATTCGCAACTGTGTCGGGACTAAATTTAGCGCGATGATGACAGCCGAAAGATCCCCCAAGGCGCCCGCGTGCGCAATGCCACGCAGCGCGCCTAAAACAATGATATCCTTTGAAGCGATAACCTCAGCGCCTGGATTAACATCTCCCAATACTACAAGGTTACCCTCCCAAGATTTCTCCTGTTGTCCAGAACGTAAAGTTTGTCTGATGACGCGGGCTGTTTCGTCCGGATGTTGCACTACTTTTTCTACTGATTTCTCCTGCTCAGTGAAGACTCGGTTCGTCAGAAGTTTCCATGGATTTTTGGGTGGGTTAGTCGCTCCAGGGTAGTCTATGATGATTCGTTTAATTTCCATACCGTATCTCTGCTTCAGCCATTGCTGTAAATTGCGCAAATGTTCCTCTTCAATGCGCCTTTTGCCAATGTCCAGGGTAATTCCTATCCCTGATAGCGAAGTGCTCAAAGTAGACAAGTGCTTGGTCAAAGCCTCTTCTACTTCATCAAGCGTTGGTTCTGGCTGAATAATGAACAATAGTCCATCTTTATATCCTCTGACTTTTACAATTTGGTCCAAGGATTGATTCGGCGTCATTTTCTTTCGTTCACTTCCCATTGCAGTATTAATTCAGGATTTGCTTTAGTCAATGCCTTCAACGCCCATAATGGCTCATGTTGCCAAAACAGGTAAAATATACGGTCCTTCGGGAATAGCAACTATAGAAGCATTCGCCCCATGTTTTTGCAGCGCTAAGTTAATGCCTTCCTCTGGTGATTTGAGCGGATATACAAAAAGTTGTCCAAGCACATCGTAAGGTATTCCATCCGCATAGCAATAGATATCAGCTCTTCTCGCCACCTTCGCTAGCTCTTCGAGTTGCCATTGGTCGATGACAAAATTTTGTGGGTCATATAAGTCTTCGACAAATTTTTGCAGGTCTTTAGTTCGGATAACTAACTCTGTAAAAGGCGTACTACCTACTCCCTCGCTACATTCCGACAGCAATATTATACTGCCACCGGGCTTGACAATATCCATAACTCCCACCAATCCCTTGATAGCTTGATAAAAGGTCGCGTCCAAAGGATAACCCGCGCTGGTAGTCAGAACGATATCTACAGGTGAATACAGAACGATTTTGGCATTCTTCTCGACAAACTTGATGCCAGATAAATGAGCTGTCAATAGGTCCCCGGCGAACACCCCCACCAGTCTTCGCTTCCTATCGATAGCTACATTGACGATAAAATCGACTCCAGCCATCTGCGCAATTTCCGTCGCTTCCTCATGAAATGGATTGCCTTCTATAACTCCAGTTGTCGTTTTCGGATGTTCCAAAAGTTTTGGACCATGCATCACTTTCATCGTCTCTATGGAGCTAATCCCAGGGCAGATAGCCTTTCTGCCGCCGGAATAACCCGCCATCAGATGCGGCTCAATCAGGGCGGTTGTTATTTTTAAATCCGATTCAAGATAGGTTTTATCGACGTAGACTGGCGTTCCATTTTTCGTCAAACCAAGATACTTATGAGTATCGAGTTCACCGGAGAGATGGTTCACAATCTTATAATTCTGAACAATATTCGATCCAACCATCCCTTCCAACTCCTTACCCTCATTCGGACGATGAATCCCCGTGGCTATCAAAATGACAATATTCTCTCGCTGAATACCATTTTCCTCCAGAGTTTTCAAAATCGGCGGTAAAATCACTTTATTCGGCACCGGACGTGTAATATCGGAGATGACAACACATGCCGATCTTTTGCCTTTGGCTAATTGTGCTAACGGAACTGAATCTATAGGTTCCCGCAAAGCTCGCAGGACAGCTTCTTGCGGCGATTCTATTGGGGGCGCTGGCCGCAACTCTAAAACCGAAACTAAATTACTGTCAGGAATATCAACCTGAATGTCACCTTTTCCATATTTCATTCCGACCAACATCTATGAAACCACCTTAATATTTTGGCATATTTTCGCTATTAATGCAAGGCGTTTACACAGCAATAAATTGGCTTACTACGAACCCTAATTGACAAAGTAGTAGTAGTCCAAAACACCTAATCCACAAATTGAGGGGTTAGTAAAATTATACCACAAAAGATAATTTCTGTCCAAGTGAAAATTTATTCTATTTGTTATTATACGACTTATGTAAAATTGAATCTCAACCTACTACATATCATTTGGGATATATCTTAG
>DTYX01000104.1 GCA_012961655.1 Candidatus Poribacteria bacterium | reverse complement strand
GCCGACGGGATAGAGGACTTTGTAGTGCGTCCACTGGGCTTTCCGCCCATAAACGGCTAGGAACATTTTTCTATGTTTTTAGTAACTATACTCTAACTAAGATGCTTAGTCCTAAATTTTTGCGAAAACTTGATAATCTCAGAATCGTAGCGAGAAAGATGTTTCATGGTAGAATGAAAGGCGAACGACGTAGCCCAAAGCGTGGGGCAAGCGTGGAGTTTGCAGATTATCGCAACTATCAGATTGGGGATGATTTTCGCCATGTCGATTGGAACATCTATGCGCGCCTGGATAAACTTTTTCTCAAATTATTCATGGAAGAGGAAAATCTCAATGTCTCTATCTTGTTGGATGTCAGCGGTTCGATGAATTTCGGCGAACCGTCAAAACTGCAATATGCGAAGTCGATAGTCGACTCCTTGGGATATATCAGTTTGATAAATTTTGATATACTCTCCGTATACGCATTTTCCAATGATATAGTAAGCAAACTTACATCGCTACGGGGCAAAGGGCAGGTGTTTAAATTATTTGATTTTGTGGATAAACTAGAAGTTGATGGGCATACTGACATGGAACGAAGTTTTAAAAGATATGCCATGAGTGTTGTTCAACCAGGTGTCGCTGTTGTTGTTTCTGATTTCCTCGACCCACAGGGCTATGAAGCGGGTCTGAAGCAACTGCGCTATCACCGCTTTGAAACGCACATCATTCACATATTGAGCGAAGTGGAAATAAATCCCGACATTAATGGCGAGTTGAGTTTGGCAGACGC
Source organism: Candidatus Poribacteria bacterium (assembly GCA_012961655.1). GTDB lineage: Bacteria > Poribacteria > WGA-4E > DTYX01 > DTYX01 > DTYX01. The sequence continues at coordinate 4,216 of DTYX01000104.1, read as the reverse complement.
TGAAACAGGAGTTGTGAAGGAGATTACCGTTACCGACCGCGTGATGGCAGGTTATCAACAACGACTGAAATCCTTCTGCGAGAGTCTACGAAACTTTTGTCTATCTCAAGGGATGATATATTCACAGGTTAGCACAAATACGCCTATTGAGGAATTTGTCTTAAAAAATCTGCGCTGCGCTGATGTTATAGGATAATCAGTGATAGGAGGTTGAATAAATGGTTAAGGTACTTGTTAGTTATCATATACCTCTTGATTTACGGGAGCGTTTACAGGCGGAGATAAAAGATGACGTGGATTTGGTTTTTGCTGAAGATGAAGAGATTGTAAAGCAGGAAATCTGTGATGCAGAAATCCTGTTCGGGAGTCTTACTCCTGAACTACTCAAACAGGCGAAGAAACTGTGCTGGGTTCAGGCTCCATTCGCTAGTCAAGAAAGACATCTATTTCCGCAGTTTATCGAGAGCGATATTTTGCTGACAAACGTAGCTGGAATCTATAATGAAGAGATTGCCGACCACGTATATGCGCTTATACTTGGATTCACAAGACAGATACCCAGATTCACACGCAACCAAGATAAACGGTACTGGGAGCCAAGCTCTGGTTTCAAAGTTGACTACTTGGCGGGAAAAACTTTGGGCGTAGTTGGATTGGGTGGAATTGGCGGAGAGGTAGCCAAGCGAGCCCCGTCTTTTGGCATGCGAGTGGTGGCCACGCGGGCACATCCTGAGCGGGAAAAACCGGACTATATTGACCAAGTCTGGGGACCGGATGGACTGGTTCACTTGCTGGCTGAATCAGATTTCGTGGTAATCTGCACGCCAGAAACACCGCGCACGCGGAGGATGATAGGAAATGAAGAACTTAATACTATGAAACGCACTGCCTACATTGTCAACATCGGTCGGGGCGCGGTGATTGATTTATCCGCCCTGACAGAGGCGCTGAGGAACGGGGTTATCGCCGGTGCAGGGCTAGATGTCTTCGAGATAGAACCGCTCCCTGCTGACCACCCGCTCTGGGAGATGGAGAATGTGATAATCACTCCGCACATGGCTAGCAACACCGATATTTACTCAGCCCGGCGCGTGGATAGATTTCTGGATAATCTTTCCCGTTACCTTCAGGGTAAACCGTTGCAAAGCGTCGTCGACAAAGAGGATTGGCACTGAATAACCCCTGTTCTTGATACGGTTTATAAAAAGATAAAAATTGTAAACAAATTTTACAGTGTACCAGGCCTCCTAAGTAACCTAAAGAAAATCCGCATCACTTTTTTCTCCTCCGCTCCCTGCTCCCTTTCTCCCTTGCTGGGGAGCAAGGGAGAAGAAAATGAACAAAACTTTTTATAGGTTACTTATTCTCTATGTGCTGGATGCAATATCTTAGTCGCATAACGTCTGACGTAAGCTCTGGCGTCACTCAGATACGGTTCGATGATTTGACGCACTTCCTCTAAGGGCGCGCCGAGTTGTGAAAGTGCTTCAGCGGCAGTAAGCTCAAGTTGCCATTTCGCATCCTCAACGGTTCCCATGCCGCTATGCATAACTCTCTGTGTCGGCAGATTTTCGCGTTTCAAGAACTGAACCAGGGCAGGAATAGCAGACTCATCACCTATTCTCCCCAAAGACCTAACAGCGCCTATCAAGGCATCAAGCCCAGCGGCTTCATCCTCCAAAACCCCAATCAGCGCTGGAACAGCTTTCTTATCTCGTGCGATGCCGAGAAAGGTTATGGCTGCTTGCCAGAGTGGTACAGCCTTTCGACCTTCAGTTTCGTCCTCTCGCTTCTCAACCACGCACTGAAGCAGTTCCGGCACACCATCAGCCAATCCATGCCAGGCCAATGCTGCTGACGCTCTAAACCGAATATGAGGATTATCGGAGTTCAGCATATTCTTCAAAGCGAGGGCGCTTTGAGCATCTCTTTGGGATGATATCCAGACCAGCTCTTTTGCCGCTTCTAAATCCAATTCTTCAGACGCCGGCAGTTGTAGCGTTTGACGTTCCGATATCGCCGGTTTAGGGCGATACTTCTCGTCTAGTATGCCAGTTTCCTTCAGAGTAGCCTGAAGTTCCGTAACGTCGATTTCCCGCGGGGATATGCCCTGTTTCGCCGCCATAGCCGCTGCTATGCCTGCCACTTCTCCTATCCGCTGTATATCATTCTGCATTCTGAATTCCATATGAGCGTCATAGGTAACTGAAAGGGCGCGACATGCCAACAGAAGCCCATCAACGTTTTTGGGGAGCATGCACCGGTAAGGAACTTCACAGCCGATGCGCTCTTGCCAATTGCCCAAAGTCCAGACCCAAAGCGCCGCCTCATCACTCTCGTTTTCGTAGTCGTGGCAGTGATTATCGTAATGAGCCATAGTAAAAGAAACAGCATCTTCAAACCGACGCCCGGCTATCTCATCGGCAAGGGTGAGTTGATACTCACCAATTATCTGGATGCTTTGGCGGATGCCGATTATCGGCGCAAGGTAGAGCAAGCGATTATCAGCGGTGAATTTCTCTCGCCAGTATTGATTGATGCCAAGCCTTCGCCCCCTTGTTAGGTCCTCCACATCCGATGTATCAACGTATCCAGCGTCAAAGTTGTTATGGGCAAGATTGCCGTCTTGGTCGAGGCTGCCGGAGGACTGAGAGAACGCGTGTGGAAGATTATCCTTCTCACGACCGATGATAAAAGGCGCCCCTGCCATCACCGCGACATCGCCATCCCCAGTGCTATCAATGAAAACTTTCGCCCCGTAAGCGGAAATTCCTGCCGTTCCCACTGCTATAACGCCGAGAAGTTCGTTCATCTCCTCCTTCCCTTCCGCAATGGCTATTGAAGTGCCGGTTTCAGTTCGGCGCTGAATTCTCACGCCTCCGGCGCGCAGAACACCGGTAACGACGGTGTTCAGGAGTATATCGACGCCAGCTTCTTCGGCCATCTGCTGGAGAACTAATTTTTTCACCAAAGGGTGAAATCCTCTCACTCCCCACTTGCCGACAAATAGCGGAGTTAAATTTTTCACCCGTTCATCAACTTCATCCTGAATACCGCCATTTACACCGTAGTAATAAGAATGTATCGCTCCTCCGGTGCCTATACCACCAAGCGAGGGTGAAGCCTCTATTAGCGTAGTTTTAGCGTCTTGGCGCCCGGCGGCGATAGCGGCTATTGCTCCCCCAGTGCCACCGCCCACCACTAAGACATCACTCATAACTTCAGGCTCACTGATAAAAGAGCCAGTCATCATCTCCGAAGGAAATTCCTCAATTCCCTGACATGCTGACGCCATTTCACCAATCTCCTCACCTAAGGCTAGTCTCCCTGCAGGAGTATTCTCCGCAACCGAAGCCCAGATTCCAGCGCCGAGGAAGTTCTTAATCTCTGGGTGTTTTGATACCACAGAGTCGAAATGAATCATCGGAGTAATCGGGAATGGTTCGTTCCCAGCATGAGTGACGATGGCATCCTTGAGCTGAGGCATCTCCTCGCGAACTAGCTTTAGGATATCTGGCATTCTTCGCTTTGCGACCAGCGGGTCACTTTTCTCAATTTCGAACTCGACACACACCTCGCTCCCCCAGACAGAGGGCTTTAAGACAACCCCACCGCTTAAATCCAAGGGCAATTCCATCTCGCCTTCAGCGTGGTTGAAGAAGATAGTCTGCTTCGCAGGAGGGATGTTTAGGGAACTGTGAACTTTGACATCCGTCTGTCTCCAAAGCAGGGCTTCTTCGGTGGCATCCACTATGACCTTGGCCCTCACGATTTGCTCGCCGCTCTTGTTACCTATAACTACCCCAAAAGCGGCGTCATCCCTGAAGATAAGCCTCACGGGATAAGAGTAAAGGAGCACTGAAACTCCTGCTTCTAGAGCCATTCGGTCAAGGACTATCTCAAGTATCGGCGCGTCCGCCCGGTTTTCTCTTAGCCCACCAACCTTGCTTAGCTCATCCTTTATTCTACGGGCGACGGTGGAATCTGCTCCATCAAAATCTAGCTGGAAAGCCCAGGTGCTTTCCCAACCCAGAGCCGGTCGTCTTTCCACCAGCAGTACCTTTCTTCCATTCCATGCCGCCTTGATGGCGCTAGCGAATCCGCAAAGACCTCCGCCTATTACAACGATATCATACAAATCTTCAATCATGATTTTCTCCTTAAGTAAAATAAGTTTTGATAACTGTAGCGCGATCTGTGGGTCGCTTGTAAATAG
>DTYX01000103.1 GCA_012961655.1 Candidatus Poribacteria bacterium | reverse complement strand
CTTGGTTTCTGTAGCCAAATTCCCGAATTTTGGCAAATTCGGCTACGGAGATTCTATCATGGGAAATTTGTAACCGTGTTTTTATTGACTTTATTCTCTCATTTTGCTATACTTTAACAAACAATGCTTCATCTCGTCAGGAGATTTTTTTATGCAAATCAGCATTATTTTGATAGCAGGATTGATATTTTTATTCTCTTCCAATTTCACCCAACACGATGGAGAAATCAATATTCTTTTAACGATTACGACAACCTTAGCCTTTACTTTTCTGCCCGGAATCATAGCCTATTTTTGGGGGATAGCAGCGACCAGACACCTTTCGGATGAAATAGAATATCGCATAAAACAGGTATATCTTGCCAAAAAAGTGTTTTCCAGCTTTGAAATCATTATTCTGGCGGCATTTATCGTCGAAATTTACTACTTTAATCTTCTACTTCTCATCAACCAATGGCTAGGATTTTTGACGTTTAATTATAGTCGCAGATTGCTGGCGATGTTGCCCTTAATTATTGGCATGCTTTCGGTTCGCTTGGCACACTATGAGCTAGATAAACGGGCGCGTCTGACTGGATGGACTCGGCGAGGGTTCCTTTCATTCAACGTAAAGATGATGTTGTTGCCCATCATTCCCATTTTTATTTACCTCGCTTCTATAGATGTCATTGAACATTCTCCCATACAAGTCCGCGCTTTCTTTATCGCTCATTCCTATCTGAGTTTACTCATCTTGGTACTTTTTATTCTTTTAGCGTATGTGAAGGCGCCCGTGTTATTGAGATTTATTTGGCCGGCGAAGCCGTTGCAAGACCAAAGTTTATCCGATAAAATTGACCAATTAGCTCGTAATCATGGTATCAAATATAAACACTTACTGGTATGGCAGACCAGGGGCGCAAAAATTGCCAATGCTGGAGTATCTGGTATTTTGCCAGGCTCCAGAAGCATTTTTATGACGGATTATCTGTTAGAAAGTTTTTCTCATGACGAAATAGAGACTATTATCGCTCATGAGTTTGGCCATATCAAATATAGGCATATTCATGTTTATCTGATGTTCTCTCTGGCATATTTTTTGTGTTATCTGTTGTTTTACAGTTATGTCCAGCCGTTTCTCGCAAAGTTTGTCGGTAGCGGACCAATCGCCAGCGCGGCTATCACAATCAGTTTTTTTTATCTCTATTTTGTGCTGCTTTTTCGGTATTTTTCCCGCAAATTTGAACGACAGGCGGACTTATACGCCGTCGAGATAACCGGCAAACCTGAAGTATTCAAAGCGGCCTTATGGCGGCTTTCTGAAGTCAATTATATTCCAAGGGTGATGAAACGGTTGTCTGAAATCTTGCATACTCATCCCTCCATAAACCGACGGTTGGAATTCATCAACCGGATGATGTTAGGCGCCCGAGATGGCTTGAGATATAAAAAATCTTTAGTCGAAGCTAAACTTGTATTGTTCGCTACACCTATTTTATTCGCCTTGCTTATTTTCAGCGGCCCTGATATATTTTTGCCACCCGCGGATGTCCATTATGAGATTGGACGCCAATATTACAATGAAGCGCTAAAAGAGGAGAATGATAATCCCTCACAACTAGCATCTACGGACAAGAAACGTCCCGAAGAGAAATTGGAAAAATCGTTGCGAGAATTCCAGAAGGCCGTTGAATTAGACCCTAAACATGAAGACGCATATTATGGTCTGGGAGTTGTTTATATGGAATTGGGTCATTTAAAAGAATCCGTTGAAGCATTTAAACGGATATTGGAGATAAACCCGGAGAGTAAAAAAGCTAAAAAAGCATTAAGAGTAATCTTGGAACAACTGGAGAAATCGTGAAACGCTATATATCTCTGGAGGCATACAAGTGCAAAGTACATCTCCTGATATTTCCTCAGCTTCTGATTTTATGCGTGACCCGACGTGGTTGATAAAAATATTCCATGCGGCGCAGGAACGGGGAGATTGTATCGATGCGGACGTTTGTAATATAATTCGCGCTTGTACACATCTGATTGATGATAAATTTCGCGCTTCACCTTTGGTTGCGGGATATTTCATCGACATTTTGCGCGGCAAAGAAGTGGGGCGAATTTTGCGACAGATGCACAAATTGGAAATTTTGCCCGGATACATCCCGGAATTTGGCGCAGTCAAAAATTTTGTGCGGCAGGAGGAATATCATCAATACGCAATTGATGAACATACCCTTGTGGCGATTGAAAATCTCGATGAGTCCACTTTATCAACAATACCGAACTCAGGGCGTTTTATGGCAATGCTCCGCGCTCTTCAGAAACTTGAGTTACTGCGACTGGCGCTTCTGCTTCACGATGTCGGCGTGGGTATTGCAGGACCTGGAGGGCATGAAGATAAAAGCCTCCGCGCCGCAAAAGCCGTTTTGGGACGCTTGGGGGTTCTTGATGAAGCAGATGCGGAAATGGTGCTGTTTCTGATTGATAATCACCTGCAAATGAGCTATACCGCGCAACATCGCGATTTAGATGATAGAAAAGTCATTCAGCGTTTTGCAAAATGTGTGAAAGATGAAAAGCATCTTGTTATGTTATATCTGTTCACCTTCGCCGACATGCGCGCTGTTGGCCAGGGAGTGTGGAACGATTGGAACGCCGCCCTGCTATGGGAATTATATGCCAAAACATTGCAGTGGCTGAGAGGTGAATATGAGCCTGAGAGCATTGAACTGACGGCAATCCAGGGTGAAGTCAATAATTTAATTGGCGACTTAGTTGACGCTAAATCCATTCAGAAACATTTCGCGACAATGCCGCCAGGACAATTACTATCTTCAAAGCCTGACGAAACTGCCAAACATATCATATTGATAGAGCGATTAAAAAAATCTCCGCTTGTTTTAGAGTATCGGGAAGCGACAAAAGATTACTCTGAAATAATTGTGGTCTGCGCCCGCGATGAGTTGGGGCTTTTCAGCAAAGTGGCAGGGGTTTTGGCGTCGCAGAATATCAATATCCTCAGTGCGCAAGTCAACACAAGAGAAGATGGAATTGTGTTAGATATTCTCAACGTTACGGATGGTAACACCGCAAAAAGTATCGGCGCTCAAAGATGTCAACAAGTTGAGAGGATTCTGAAATTAGTTTTAATGGGCGAAACAGATGTAGAAACTCTTTTGAGCCGTCAAGCATTCAGCAACGATAAACCTTTGGCAAAAGCAACTATCGCCCCGAAAATCACGATTAACAACGACGATTCCGACACCTGCACTATCATCGACGTGCAAGCCGAAGATAGAATCGGTTTGCTTTATACGATTTTGCGTGTATTCTATCAACTGCGGTTGAACCTTTATTTAGCGAAAATTTCCACCAAAGGTCGCCGCGCAGTGGATGTTTTTTATGTCCAAAGCGAAAATGGCTATAAGATCTTGAATCAGGAGAAACTTCATCAGATTAAGTCGGCGCTGGAGGAGACCTTAAAATCCAAACCAAATTGCGTTTCATGTGGAACATCCCGATGAAGACGGGGTTGTTTGTTGTTTTTTGGGTTTTCATCTTTTGTGTTCCCAGAAATTCCCCATGAAATAATTTGGGTTGGTAAAGGACGGCTCTACGGAAAAAAACGTCGTAGATGCCATTGTCTGTCGCAG
>DTYX01000102.1 GCA_012961655.1 Candidatus Poribacteria bacterium | reverse complement strand
TGAGGCGACACATTTACTGAATTTTCGGGTCAGTCCAGAAATTTCTGTGTCATGTATGGAAATTCAGGCTGACAGGTCGGCTACGGAAATTCTATCATGGGGAATTTTTAGTTGGCTGAATATCTCTTTATCCATCTTACGCTGAACATTACTATTCCGAGAGAAGCCAGCAATATTCCACAAATAGATAAAATCGGGAATAGAACCGACATACAGCGTAATCGGCGAATGCGTAAATCTGGTCAATCTACCGTTGGATGCAGCGGTAATTCTATTGAAGTAATCATCCGCCGCTACGTCGATACCAAATGATAAAAAAATCATATAAACGAGATATTGAAAATATAGCAATCTATGAACCATTTTCATTTACCGAAAACGTGAAACGTGATGCGTCTTTTTTAAAAGTTGCAACTTAAGTATAGAACCGCAGATTTGTTGGTTTCCGCGGCTCAACATAGAGTGTTTTCTCACGCGTATAGGTGACAAATCCCGGTTTTGAGCCTTTCGGCTTGACGACAAACTTCGCCCAGGTATAATCCACCGGTACATGGCTTGATTTACTCGCTTTGCTGAAATAGGCTGCAATTTGTGCCGCCTCTAAGAGGGTCGGCATGGGAATTCCCGGCTTTTTTTCAGGATTGCGAATGATTACATGAGAGCCGAAAATATGTTTCGCATGAAGCCACATATCGTCTTTTTTAGCAATGCGAGTGATAAGAAGGTCGTTTTCTTTGCTGTTCCGCCCGACATAAATCTGATAACCATCGGATGAGAGATAATTTCTGAAAGTAGCATCGCCTTCCTTTTTCTTTCGCTTCTTTTTCTCATTCGAATAGCTCCACCCTCTTTCGACTAATTCCGACCGTATCGCCAGCAATTGCGGCAAATTCTTCGCCCTCTCGAGTTCAGCGGTATAGTGTTCTATGACCTCAAGGAGCGCCTGATTTTCAGCAATCAGGTTACTTATCACAGCTTTGCTCCGCTTTGCTTTGGAATATCGCTTGAAATATCGTTGCGCATTGTCCGATGGACTAAGACGCGGGTCTAATTCAATGGCGAGTTTAGTGAGATTTGGGTCATAGTAATTTTCAACCTCAACCTCAGTTTGCCCGCGTTTAATTTTATGCAAGTTAGAGATTATCAGCTCGCCTTTGATACGAATATCATCGGCGTTCTCGGCGGTGTGCAAATCCTCTGATAACGCCGTCAGCTTATTCTCAGCCGCCGCGCGTTTTTTATTGAGAGTCTGGGTCAAAGCATTTCTCTGTATCGCGATGTTTTCTTTGAGTATGACGCACTGATAAAAATATTCCAACGCCTCGCTCATGCTTTCAAAAGGCAATCGTTTCATCTCGGGAAATTGCATTAGCGGCAGAGCGGACGCGGCGATGACATCGGTTTCATCCGTCGCAGAGACGTGTACTTGTGGAGAATGCGCGCCGATTTGCTCCCCCTTTATTAAAGGGGGCCGGGGGGATTTGAAAACATCAAGAACCTCTTTGAATGCTTCCCACAAAGCCTCCGGTGTGTCGTCTACCCCCGCGCGAGCGACAATCTCCTTCGCTATCATTGGACTCATGCCGTCTATGTTAGTCAAAAGCACGCGCCAAGTCTGCTTTTTAGTGTTATCTTCAAACAGGGACAAGAATTGTGATTTTCCCAAACTAAACGGGTCGAGTTTTTGTTGCTGCGGCGGCAACATATATTCCAATCCAGGCAGCACTTGTCGATACCTGCTCATCGACTCATCGATATGCTTGATACTTTCCAAAATTTTGCCCGTGCTCTCATTGACGAGGATGATATTGCTATGTTTGCCCATGAACTCAGCGATTAACAGCTTCGACTCAACCTCAATCACAGACTGGATTGGGGAAATTTGAATCTGTAAAATTCTATCTAGACCGATTTGCTCAATACTTGTTATCGTACCGCGCATGATATGCCGCATTAAAAAATCAGCGAAATGAAAACGTTCTTCTGTTTTGGGCACTTGTTTCACCAGATGAGTTCTCGCGTGTGTCGGATGCGCGGAAATCAGCAAATTCCGACTGCCGTGTTCGGTGGATATTCTAAGGATAATTTCAAAAGAATTCGTCTGAGCGACATGGCGTATCCGCCCGTCCAAAATGGCGTCTCGCAATTCTGAGACGAGAAGATGTAATGTAAAACTATCAAATGACATTATTTATGCTCCTTTTATTTTACTCAAGAATCTGCGAAAGTATAGTTATTTTAGTGTAACAAATTTAATGGATAATTGTCCAGAGAAATATTCTTGACAGGATGTTTCCTTGAAGATATACTCTCTCTAAATTCAGATTGGAGTTAAAAAAAGATGAAAAATCCGGCTTTACATCAAATGTCAAGATTTGCTCTGAGTTTAGTTCTCTTGTTTTACAGCACTATTCTTCTTACATCGGGCTGTATATGGATTCCTATTCTTGAGACCAATTGGAGTGAGAACTATGCGTTGGACGCCAACGGCGGAAAATCGGAGACACCGGCTATCAACGATGGGAAAATGAATACAGTTGCATTTAGTTCCGCCAAGCGGCCGAGGCACTTAATCGTTCAATTCTCTGAACCGAAAAAGGTTCGTAAAATCATTATCCACAACTACAACCTCTTCTACTTTGACCTTCAATATTGGGATAGCGATAAAATGGAATGGAAAACATTCCAAATAGTGCGACAACGACGGGATGCGAAAGGAGTAGATTCAAAGATGATACAACCCAAGTTTGAATTCGGCCGCCTCAGTTTCATGACGGATAAGATTAGGATTAATGTCACTCGAACAGTCGATGATGATGTTGTCAGTAAAGACAGGCCATCTAGAGATGATATCATCGTTAATCGAATTCGGAGGTACATTATGGGACGTTTCGTGGAATACTATCGAGTTTTGGTCCAAAAACCCGCTGGCGTGCGCGAGATTGAGGTTTATGGTGTACTACCTTTAGTTAGAGTGAACCCCTAAAAACGGACAGTCCAGTCCAATCTTATTGATATGAACTTTCAATCTCGAATTTGCCAATAATGAGTGATAAAATCAACGAGAGAATTTTTTACAGAAAACAGGCTTGTCCTGAAACGAATCTTTGTGAGTATAGACAACGAAAATGTGAGAAAGGTTAGGAAAAACGGTGGAAAAAATGACCTAATATTTCGCAAAAACCAACACATCAAGTGTATCTTCATCACGTCGAATCTGTTTTTTCATCACGGCTTCTTGTTGAAAGCCCGTTTTCTTGAGACATTCAGCTTTGCTACTGGTAATAGAATCCGAATAACATTGGATTTTGCCCTGAGGCAATTCCAACGCGTTCAATAGTTTATCGGCGTCATCCCAGAAATTAGGATGCGCGAATACATCGAGGATGTACACATCGCCAGGCCAGCGAGAATCTGCAACTATAGTCGCAAACGCTACAATCGCTCCATTTTCGGATGCCAAAAGTTTGGCGTCACGGTACCGTTCGCCATCTTCCAACTCGCGTTTGAAATCCAGGAATCCGCCTTCAAAATTGGCTGGTCCGTAGATATTGAACGCGATGCTACGCAGATAGTCGCCGTCGATGATGCCTGTGAGAGCAGTCATCTTCGCCCAGTCATTCCACTGTACCTCTTTTACATGCGTCTCGCTTTTGGCAAAATACTTTGTCTCGAAATCATCATTCGCCCAGTATTTCATGAAACCCGAACGCGGATAAACGCTCTCAAACCCAACGCTTTTATAGATATGATAAGCTGGCCCGTCGTAGCCCGTTCCTAAATACAGCGCTTCGCCACTGCGTCTTTGGAAATCTTCCATCTGAGCATTTATCACACCTGTGCAAGCGCCCTTTTGCCGTTGGTCAGGACTGGTAAATACATGCCCCAAAATGCCAACGTGACGATGTTCAACTATCATGATATTGCATATAACCTCGTTATTTATCTGACCTATGTAATAGCGGGTTTCTAATTCATCCAATTGTTCCTCGAAACAGCGTTCTATATGCCACTTGAAATTCCCCGGCTTATGGTCCAAAAATGGTTTTACTTTATCGGCATATTCATCATCAGGGGCGAGCACTACTCCGACCTCCATATTTTCGCCGGTCTTCAATTTGACATCTCTTAGCTTACTGTACATCCAATTCCTCCATGCAATAGAGATTTGAACCGCCCAACACAACAGGATGAGCCGCAGGGTAAAAAACGAATTTGTGAGTCAAAAAGTCGATAGATAGTTACTAAAAACGAACTGCATTGATGAACGCTTTTACCTGAACAGGCCACACATCGACGCTGGGCAAACCTTCGACACGGATGGTCGTCATGAGTATAAGTGAGGGCAAACTACATCAGCAATTCATGAAAAAGTTGGCGTGTTTGAGACGTACAATCCCGGTAATCCTGCAGAAATTCCTCCGCGGCGAGGAGTTTATCATCCCTGTAGCTCAACCGTCTAGCGAGTTTTTCCAATTCATACGCTTCGGTCGGCAGAGCGCTGAGTGGACGGTCATGGACGATGCGGAGTCGATTTTCGACCATGCGCAAGAATTGATAAAATTTGGACAGTTGTCGATGTTGTTCAACAGATATAGCATCGACGTCTCGGAGTTGTCCCAATGCCAACATCGTGTTTGGCGACCTGACATGGTGATTTTGACAACCGTGGATTAATTGAAGCGTTTGTACCGCAAATTCGATGTCTGCCAGTCCGCCGTAGCCGATTTTTACATCGCGGGTGCGCCAGGTTCCCCCTTTTCCAAAGGGGGGTAGAGGGGATTTGGCTTTGTTCTCTTTGCGCTCGCGGGTGTGGACAATTTCTGCAATCTGTTCAGGTGTTAAAGGCTGGCTGTAGGCGAATCCGTGGGCGATTTGGATAAATTGTTTTCCAAAGTTTAAGTCTCCCGCCACCGGGCGCGATTTTATGAGAGCTTGACGCTCCCATATTTCGGCGTGTTTATCGTAGTAATCTCGGTAGCCGCGCAGTGAAAGGGCAATTGAACCGGCTTTTCCAAAAGGTCGTAAACGCAAATCCAACTCATAGACTGGCCCGCCGCCGCGAGCATTTGTCATCTGCGTCACCAATTCCTGTCCTAATTTGGTGAAGTAGTCATAATTCGATTTGCCTGCCGTCGTTGTGCCATCGACGGAATATACGAAGATTAAGTCGAGGTCGGAATTGTAATTCAACTCCCGCCCAGCGAGCTTTCCCATGCCGATGATTGCAAAAGCGACCTCTTCTCCATTCTCCGATTTTGGCGCACCCCACTCTTTCCGAAGGTCGAAATCGATGATATCGTAGGCTTGCTGCAGGATAACCTCGGCGAGATTAGACAACTCTTCCGTTGTTTCGCTCAGAGTTGCGTTGCCCAAAATATCTCGGACGCCAATTCGCAGCCATTCGCCATTCTTATATTTTCTTAGCGCTTCAAAGGGATTGACTCGGATGCGCTTTAGTGTATCTTCCAACTCAGCGCGCATGGTCTGCTGAGATTTCTGCTGAGACATTAGGCCAGGGCTGGTCAGCACATCCAGCAATTCAGGGTTCTGGATGAGAATCTCGGTGAGAAATTTGCTGCTGCCGCAGAGTTTTACAAGCAAATCAATCATCTGTAGATTTTCCGAAAACAGTTTGTAGTAAGACGCTCGCGCCCCTGCAACTTCGATGAATCGCTCGAAATAATCTAACGCCATGTCAGGGTCGGGTGATTCGCCGACGTAAGTAAGCAATGTAGGAGCAATATCTAAAAACAAGCGGCGGGCCCTTTCAGAAAATCTTACCTTGTTTGGTCCATCGGCTAATAAACTGATTCGCTTGTGTGCTGCATTAACATCTCTGAAGTTGTATGACTTCAACATCTCTGCTATTGTGGCCTCGTCATCTAATCCGATAAGCAATTCTAAATCTAAACCTTCTTTGGCGGGCGAAGGTTGAAATATCTTCTGGAATATCTCTTGAACGTAGCCGGTGTGCATTTCATACGCGGACAAGAATCTCTGCGCCGCGGAATATCCCATCCGCTTCGCCAATTTGTTTAGTTCATCAGGTTTGGTCGGAAGGAGATGCAATTGGCGGTCGGCAAGAATCTGAAGTCGATGTTCGGTTGTGCGGAGGAAACGATATGCTGCTTTCAGACGCTCGCTCTCAACATCGTCAAAGTATCCTTTTGAACCGCAAGCCGAAAGCATCGGTGAGCGCAGCGAACATAACAGGTCGATGACTTGCAAAGTATTTCGGTTTCGAAGTTCCTTATCTCTGCCGCCGTGGATTAATTGGAGATACTGGACGATAAACTCAATATCCCTGATGCTACCCGTTCCCAATTTGACATGGGATTTCGCCGCTTTTGAGCCAATCCGCCGCTCGATGCGCTTTTTCGTCTGGCGAATATCTTCCCTAATCAACTCAATCGTTTCCATATCCAGATATCGCTGATAGACGAACGGTTCAATCATTTCGATAAAATCCTGTCCCAAACTTTCATCACCGGCCGCCGGGCGCGCTTTGATTAACGCCTGTCGTTCCCAAATCTCGCCCCAATTTTCGTAATACGCTTCGTAACCATCCAATGAGCGAACGATGCTCCCGGCGCTGCTTTCAGGACGAAGACGAATATCCACCCGAAACACATAACCTTCCCCTGTGACTCTGCTCAGGGCGTTGACGATAAACTCGCTCATCTTGGTGAAATATTCCCTGTTATCGATTCCTTGGCTCGTTTGCCCTTCGGAAGAGTAGACAAACATGACATCTATGTCGGAACTGAAATTCAATTCACGACCGCCCAGTTTTCCCATTCCTATCACCGCAAATCTGCTTTTGCCGATGCTACCGTCCGACGTTACCGTCTGCGGTTCGCCTAATTTTGAGGTCAATTCGGCTTCGGCTAATTCGTATGCAATCTGCAAAGAGACGTCGGCGAGGTTGGAAAGTTCCAGGGTCGTCGTCTCCAAATCGGCGTCCTCTAAAAGGTCGCGCAACCCAATCCTCAAAGTCTCCCTGCGCTTGTAACGCCGCATAGCATCGAGTTTTTTATCTAAGGGCAAATGATTTACCATCCGCGAAAGCTCTCGATACATCACATCGCGGTTCTTCGGATGATTCATGACATCAGGTTCCATGAGCCACTCGAAATATTCTGGATTCCTGATGAGCGTATCTGAAAGATATTGACTACAACCGCATATAGTAATCAACACGGGAATCAGGGCAGGAATATCTCTTAGAAAGGCATAGAGCATTCTGCGGTCAAAAGTGGTATTGGCGAATCTTTCCAGATTATTCAAAGCGGCATCTGGGTCAGGAGAGTACGCAATTGCTCTTAGCAAAGTCTCGACAATCTCAGCGAATAGTTGACGCGTCGGCGGCTCTGCGGCAAGCCGCTGCAGATTGCGGTCAGCTTTAGCTAGGTCAGTGAAATTGTATCGACTTAAAATCCTGTTGACTTCATCTGAAGTTAGATTAGGAGCAAGAATTAAATCTTTGACGGTTGCGGCTTTCATGATGGGAACTCCTCAATTTTTGGACCGAGAGATGGGTCTACATTTAGGTGGGCTTATTAGCTTATTGAACTTTGATATCGGCCCAGGTGGTAGATAGTTTACCTGAAGTTTCGACTGGTGTTATACCGAGCGTTCTCTCTATGCCTTTTTCCATGAGATTTTTCATATCATCTTCGGTGATAGCTATGCCAAAGAGCGCGACTTCATCGAGGATACCATCAAGAAGTTCCGAAGTATTTGCTGTCCAACCTCCGAGGTGAACCTCCGATGTGTCCACAGGCGGTGGGCCCCCAACTCCAGCGGAGCCAATTTTAGCGCCATTTTCATAAATGGTGATTGTACCTGTGCCATCATAAGTCGCAGTCATATACAGCCAAACATCCTTTTTTACCACTCCTTGTCCCCAAGCGCCTTTCCAGCCACCGCGATTAAAATAACTATCCCAACCTGTACCGACGTTATTCGTCCTGAAGGCATAATTTGTGCCAGCGCCGCTTCTTTTTCCCATGATATGTCCGTAGCCATTCTCCGATTTATTAACAAAAATCCAGGCGGTGATAGTCCAGGCTTTTGGCAAATCCAAACTGTCAGCATCAGGAATGACTACTCGGTCACTCGTCCCGTTGAAACTCAAAGCTGTGCCAACTTGTCCCTTGACCCATTTCGCCCCCTGAATAGTTCCGTCATTGCCATTTTCAGAGGAATCTTTAGCTGTCTCCCCTTTGCCTTCATCAAGCAGCCAAATTCCTGCAGCGGTTTTGAGGTCAAGTTTAGCGGAAGCCTGTATTGTGAGTATCGAGGCGGTAATAATTAAACTGATACACACCAGGGCTAATCTTGTTCTTATAGTTTTCATTATAGATTACTGTTCCTCCTTTGATTGAGATACTGTTAATATCAACTTGAAAACGCATCTGAACGGTAGGATTGCCAAAAGTTTATCATATCCCACATCTGTTTGTCAAGGGGGAAATAAAAATAAAGTTTTTGGGTTGACATCAGAGAGACTGAATGATATAATATTTCAATTTCATACATGGGAGGTAGTCAAATGTTCTGTAATCTAGATAAACATAGACTTGAAATTCAGGAAAGCGATTGTGAACTAGCGGTTGATGATGGAAAATTGCCAGTGGATGAAGCAAAGAGTGTCAACAGAAGGGAATTCATCAAAGGCGCTGCTTTTGGATTGATAGGAACGGCAGTTGCCTTGAATTCCTTCGCCGCGCCGATGCAACTGACTCGATTAGCGGATATCAAAAAAAAGACGTCGACCGAGAAAGCCGCCAAAGTCGCGTTGATAAAAGGCGATGAACGATATAGTAACGTCTATGCCGCGCTAAATATGATAAAGCAAGACATCAAGCGGGGAATTGGGAATAAACAGGTGGTCATCAAACCTAACTTCGTGGTCACCAATAATCAACTCTCTGCTACGCATGTGGACTGCACGACTGCTATTCTCGACGTGTTGAAACAGATTTATGATAAACAGATTATCATTGCGGAATCACCCGCCGACGGACCAGCAGCGAGAGGCTTTGATAACTACGGTTATCAGAAGCTATTGAAGACGTATGATGTGAAATTCATGGAACTCGATGATGATGAACCGTCCACGTTATTCATTCTGGACAAGAACCTCCAACCACTGCCGATTCAGGTATCTAGCATGATGATGGACGCGGATGTTTATCTGATATCCTCTGCGGTTATGAAGACCCACGATACTGTCGTTACGACTCTTTCATTGAAAAATATACTGATGGGCGCACCGTTGAAAATCAATGGTAAGCACTACAAACGGGATGTCCATCAAGGTATTAAGCAAATCAACTATACTTTCTTCCAGATGACGCCGTTGATGAAACCGGATTTAGCTATTATCGACGGTTTTCAGGGAATGGAAGGTAATGGCCCTGTCGGCGGCACTGCTGTGGATACAAAAGTCGCCATCGCCAGCACAGATTTTCTCGCCGCAGACCGAACCGCTGTTGAAGTAATGGGAATTGATTTTTCGAAGATTGGTTACCTGAATTACTGCGCAGATGCGAATTTAGGCGTAGCCGATTTAAGTCGCGTCGAAGTACTAGGTGAAAAAATTGCTAATTGCAAGCGCAAATTTAAGTTGCATGAAAACATCGAACAACAGTATCAGTGGATGGATAAAATCTAAAGGATTTACTTATGCAACCCCCGAATCGCTACTTACCATTATTATTGATTTTCGCTTTTATTGTTGTAACCTGGTTCGCCTGGCACACCCCTTTCATTTATCCAATTAAGCTGTTTACTGTAACTATGCATGAAACAGGGCATGCGCTCGCTGCCGCCGTTCTGGGCGGCAAAGCGGTAAAACTGGCAGTCAATCGACACCAAGGCGGCATTACGCAATATCAGATTCCCTTAACAACACCAGGTTGGAAAAAATTTATCATCGCTTCCGCAGGTTACCTGGGTTCCATCATTATCGGCGCGTTGCTTCTTTTACTCTCCCATAACCGGGTTGCCCCCTGGTTGCCGTGGTTGATAGGTTTCGGACTTCTTATTGAAACTATTTTCTTTGTCAGAGACTGGTTCACGGCGGGTATTTGCGCCATTGCCATCCTCTTCTTCGGAGCGGTCGGCTTGCTAGCGCCTAATGCCATCAAAGTATTCATCGCTAAATTTATCGCTACTGTTTCGTGTTGTTACGCGATATTCGACATTCGAGATGACGTGCTTCGTTTCGGCGGCGAACAACGGATGGGCAGCGACGCGCACACCCTGCAGGAGTTGACGGGTATTCCATACTACGTTTGGGGGATACTCTGGATAATTCTATCCATCGGAATCTTATATAAAGTTATGCGCTTCATCACTAAGGATAATGGACTTAAAATGGAATCCGCTGCGGAAAAAGAATTGGTGGGATAAAGTAAGGTGAGCCGTTGACTCATTGACCACGATAATACCGTACAGTAGGATTTTACGGCTTGCCGAGGCTTTGGGTGAAAAATGATAAGAGCGTTATTGTTGGCAATGCCAAACAGTATTGCGAAATTTGATGTAGCCACGAAGGTTCCAAATCTTGGCTTGATTTCTATGGCGGGAAATGTTGATGCCAGTATCTGCGATGTCAGAGTCGCAGATTTAGTTCTAGTCAAGCCAAAAGCGGAGGAATACGTCGGTGAATTTCTGCGGATTCATCAACCTCGCTTAGTAGGGCTGAGTTGTATGAGTTTTCAGTATCCGACCGCGATTAAATTGGCGAGGTTGGTGAAAGAATACGATAAAACCATCCTCACCGTTTTGGGCGGCTACCATCCGACTTTGATGTATGAAGAGATTGCCCGTAGCCCGGATTCCGAATATGTCGATTTCATCATTAGAGGCGAAGGCGAAATTACTTTCAACGAGCTGGTTTACGCCATCAATTCAGCTTTGGGATATGATAAAATAGCGGGATTGTCTTATAAGTTCAATGATTCCTTCCGTCATAACCCGCCGCGAGAACTTATCGACCTCAATACCCTTCAATTTCCCCGCCGGGATGTGAGATTGCTGAAAAAGGGGTTTCACGTCTTCGGTGTCCCACTGGACGCAATTGAGACATCCAGAGGTTGTACCCACAATTGCAAATTTTGTTCAATCAGCCGCATGTATGGGCGAAATTTCAGGCGATATAAAATCGACAGAGTCCTCCAAGATATTAAAAATGCGCAGGCGTATGGCGCGCAAGCGGCGGCGATGGTGGACGATAACATCACACTCGACGTAAAGCGGCTTGAGGAGATATGTGAAGCGATTATCGACGCGCGCCTCAATCATATCCATTATTCCGTTCAAGCGAGCACGCGAGGAATTGCGTCCAGCCCTAAACTGGCGCAAAAGATGGGCGATGCGGGAGTGAAATTGGTCTTCTTGGGAATAGAGAGCGTATCGCAAACGAACTTGAACTTTCTGGGCAAATCATACGCGGTCGAAGGCGATGCGGTTAAGGCGGTGAGATACTTAAAAGACAACGGCATTATTATAGTGGGAGGTTTTATCGTCGGCAACGCCGACGATGATGAAGAAGCGCTGTGGGAGACGTTTCGAACATCTCAAAAATTGGGCGTCGATGTGCCCATCTTCTTTATCCTGACGCCGCATACCAAAACGGAAATACGCGAAGAATTGCTCGCCGCAGGATTGGTGACAAATCCCGACGATTTTTCACGATACCACGGCTTCGCAGCGAATATTAGAACAAAGCATCTCACAACAAAACAGCTCGATGATATCGTATTTCAGATGTATGAGGCGTACTACAGCAATGTGAATTATCTGAGATTTAGTCGCATCCGTCAGCTTTATCCCGCGCATTTTTGGAAAACGGTATTTAGCGTTATGCCATTGGCAGCGCTGGATAGAATAAAATCGCTTCTGCCGCTCAGAAAACAGAAGGAACACGATTACACCAGGGATTTATAAAGCTACTATGTAACTTTTACAAAGTGTTATATTTATATACCGCTTAACAGAATATTTGGAATTCTACGCCTTGAATGACCAAAAAGGAGCAAGTGGTGTACGAGGAACTGGGCTATGAATATTCCTGAATTCAAATCACTGAAAGAACCGGCGTATCACACTTCATAGGATTAGGGCTTACTACTGTCCCAAATGCAAAACTACAACTCCCGCCTTCGATGTAAAGAACACCATCCCTGAATTTGTCAAAGCAGCGAAGAAAGCAGGATTGTGAAGGGATTTATAAATCACGCGAGTTATGAATTTCATAAAAAAGCTGGATATTTTGAAGGATAAGTGGAGCGTTCTGATTTTATCTTTAGCGGTCTATATAGTAACGTCGCTCATTCTCATTTGTACGCTCCCGCTTCAACAAAGCCTGGAGATGCTGTTCTTGCTTGTGTATATGACTTTCGCGTGTACCTTCTTTCCGCTGCCTACTCCTCAAATAATCATGGACTTTGGGGGAAGATTTGACCCTCTTCTGGTAGCTATAATCGGCGCAATTGGCACTTGCATCGCGGGTTTAATCGACTACACGGCGATGGATTATATTTTGAAGTACGAAAAGATTGCCAAGCTAAAACAGACAAAGATTTATAAATATTGTACTTGGCTTTACAATAAAGTTGCCTTCATAAGTTTAGTGATAGCTGGCTTTACCCCCATTCCATTTGAACCATTCCGATTTTTAGCGGCGGCGACGAAATATAATAGAGGAAAATATGCTCTAGCTATCTTTATAGGTAGGGCGCCGCGATATTATATCCTCGGCAAGTTTCAACGTATGCTTCATATTCCACGCAGTATCCTGATAGGTTCTATTCTGCTGCTATTGATAGTCGGACTAATAAGGATGCTTTGGAAAAGAAAGCGTCAAAAAAAGACGAGCCGGGGACATGCCCTCGGAATGGATGTAAAATAATATGACCTATCCAATATCGCAACGAGTACATACCTGTTGTAATCTCAACATTCAACGAGATATCTATTCTGCATTCCTTGCAGGAAGTGTCGTTGAAAATAGAGCAGGAAGCTGTTCTCCTGCGGGCGGTGTCCACCTCACCCCGTGAGATAGAAGAGAGGCTTACCCGCCTGTCTGCCGCAGGCTGGGCAGGTCTCACAGGGTAAAGGTCTAAGAACCTGCCGCATTCATGTGTGCAGAGCTTCAGTCATCTTATTTTGGGCTACCGCAAATTCAATATCTTCGCAATATTCGCATCCGGGTCAATTTTGGGGACGATTTTGCCATTTGATGATGTGAACAAGCGCGTGACACCTGGTCCATGGCCGGCCGTCACACAGTCGCTATGTACAATAATACCAATGGTCACTGCCCCGGTCTTATAAATCGGTCCAAAGGTGTTATCGGTATCCAAAAGGGCGACCAAATCGCCGAAGCGTAAATCCTCCAAGCCGTATTTTTCAACTATCTCCTCATCAAACATCTGTATATCGTAGTCGCCTCTGTATGAGTTGTTGCCTCCCAATCCAGAACCCATAATCGCCCCTGGAACTTCATGTGTCACAGGGATGACCAGGTTGCCATTCTCATCGTCTTCCAATGATAAAGCTTCCAAGAAATTGGGCGCCACATTCATGACCGTTACTTCCGGGAAATCCAGTAATTTCAAGCCAATGCCGAAAGACTTTACCATGAATTTGTCTCCGATTAATAATTTTTCCATCGTTTCAAGTGGAACATCAATCATTACGTGTTCAGCGCCTCCATGCTTGCCCACAACAACGCCCTTTTCACCTTTGGCATCATCACCACTGATGACAACCGCTTCATTGCCAACGCACGATAAAGTATTGAGTCCGCTATTGGCGTTATTATCGCTGTTTTTAATGGTCACAGCGGGTTCGACATGGTCAGCTTCCCATCCTACCGCTATGTCTCCGACTCGGATATTGTAGGTGATGCCGCCTGTCCCAGGCAGCATGCGAGAGCGACCATCCGGGGTAACTCTATAAGATGAGACCGCCGGATGCGTAATTTCTCCAACAACAGAGTTTTTTACTAATTTATCAATATTGGTTCGAAGCATCATATTCTCCTTATGAGAAAAAATTCGTTGTAGCGGCGCGTCTCCGTGCCGCCACTTCTGTTTCAATGGCTAAACGGCAAGATGGCAAGGTGGCAAGGGGGCAAGACGG
>DTYX01000101.1 GCA_012961655.1 Candidatus Poribacteria bacterium | reverse complement strand
GGGAATTTCTAAAAATCGTAACTTGTCACTATCCTTTTGGCGGACTATGTCTCTATAATGATGACGACAAAATGATGCGTGAAACATGAAGCGTGAAGGCAAAATGGCAAGATGGTTGATGGGATGGAAGAATGGAAGGATTTCATCCATCCAATCATCCAACCTTCCATTCCTTCAATCGAACAGCTATTCACGTGCAATTACCACGTAATGTTTGATTTTTGACAAAGTATCGTACATACAGGAGGATTTAAAATGGCTGATGAAAAGGAAATCAGACGAATGATTCGCCTGCTTGAATCGACCGCGAAGATAGCCCAAGATGCAAGTATGACGGGAATGCTTGAGGAAGGAAATAAAGCTAGCGTTCGTCAATACAATGCTATTTTGGACCGGCTCCGGGAGACTGAGGAAATCCCTGATGTGCTGTTTCCACCGTTGGAAGAGGATGCGCCTTTCGATGAAGTCGGCGTTGCCTGCAAACAGCTAGCTGCCTATCTGAAAGAGGAGGAGGAACCGGAAAAATCTCGACGTTCAACAGGTGGGACCTATCATAGCCCAATTATCAATATCGGCGGCGATTTGAAAGATTTGGGGCAACTCATCCGCGATGCTCTGCACCTGAACGACCTTGAAAGCCAGATGTCCGAATTGGGGGCGCAGTTGCAGGTGATGGCGGAACGGCTTCGGCGCGAATCGCTTTCGCCTGATGAAATCCAGCGGCTTGCGGATGGAATGCGAGAACTCGGCGAGAAACATGCTGAATTAGCTAAAAAGCAAGCCGCCCTGAGATTGCAGACGGAAGTAAAGGTAGAAGCGGATACCGAACAATAATCGAGACAATTTGTGGGTTGATTGTATATGAAATGCTGTCCGCAATATATAGAAAAGTCCCGATGAGATCGGGACTTTTTTATTACCGAATAAACTTCTGTGACGTTTCTGGATTCACTATTTCACAATAGCCATTTTGCGAGTTGTTTGAAAGCCGCCGGACTTCAGAGTATAGAAGTAAACGCCGCTTGCTACTTTATCACCTGAACTATTTTTTCCATCCCAATAGGCTGCTCTGTTTTTAGTGAGATAATTTCCAGCTTTCTGATTTCCCAGATTCAGGGTGCGGATAAGTTGACCATTTTGGTTGTAAATGCTAATCGTTACAGGAGCATCAGAAGCAAGCCGATAAGGAATCCAGGTGTCTGGGTTGAATGGGTTCGGTGTATTTTGCAATAGTTGTGTCGATTCTGGAATTCCCTCTTCCGCGTTAACTCTCAGGTTAACGCCCAATTTTGCCAGAGACTTTTGCTTCAACATCTGTTTGACAGACCAGATATAACTTTTCAATTTGGGACTGCTGACCGCAGACACCTCATTTAGCAGAGTTTCCACCTCTGTTAATTGCGCTTGCCTCATCTTCATTGGCTTGCCATTCAGTGTTCCTGCAATCGCCGGCAGGTTATCTACAATTATCGCTGCTCCCCGTCTTGCCAGTTGTGGGCGCGTCAACAGGATAAAAGCGAGCTCGACTGAGTGTTCATTGTAGAGACGATTCACAAGTATCTCTCCTTGTGGGTCAGCCATCAGAATCTCATCACGATATCTCCTCAACACTGGAAGCGCAATCTGTGGATTCACGCGGTCAAACATCTGTTCATATATCAAGGTCCAGGTCACGGTTGAACCGTAGAGATAGGAGATGCCGCTGATGTCTTCAGACGCAAGTGTGCGTCTTTTG
The DNA here is from genome assembly GCA_012961655.1 of Candidatus Poribacteria bacterium. GTDB lineage: Bacteria > Poribacteria > WGA-4E > DTYX01 > DTYX01 > DTYX01. Next base: position 1,046 of record DTYX01000101.1, on the reverse strand, counting down.
GTTTCGCCCGTGCTCGAATAACCATACATCGTTTTGTCCACATCCGCCGCGCCATACAAGTCCGTTAGAAACAGAGTGTGTCCCAGTTCATGCGTGGCGATATTTTGAACATCCATCTTGCCCGCCTCGCCGGTTGTGCTCCAGGTATAGTCTGTGTTAAATATTATATCGGATTCAATCGCATCGCCGTCGGCCGCTGACGTCCACCAGATAGAATTGACTGCTATTGTGCCAGCGTCAAGGTCATTCCAGGCGATAACATTGTCGCCATCGAAACCGGAGGCGTCCTTTGTTGTTGAACCACCATACGAAAAGGTGAAATCAGCCCCAGCTCCGCTCCATGTGGCCATTGCGGCTTGTAGGGCAATTAACTCATTTGTCACATCGCCGCAATTCTCATTCACTAAATAATCCTCCCCCATCGCCGGCTTTGCCCACTTAACCTCATGGTCAAGCCCTTCTTTCCAGTAAGTTCCGTAGGTAATCACATAGTTGTATGGCGCGCTAGTTGCACCAGTGGAGGTCTTGACTCTGATATCGCCGCTATAGGCTTTATACGGAATATGACATTCAATTCGCGTGTCGCTCCAAGAATAGATGTAGTCGCTTTTCGCTGGCAAACCGTAGCCGCGCGGTAAAGTCACTTCCCCTTCAGAAGCCCCAAAACCACTACCTGTGATGATTATGTCCGATATGCCGCCACCAGGGCCAAAAGGCGCCTTCCCTCTTGTGCCAGCAGCAGTTGTTGATGGAGTAATACTGGTGATAACAGGCACATCTGGTACGACTTCAGGCTTAGGTTTTTTCTCAATTTGCATTGGTGGCAAGCCCAAGATACCTCTTATTCTGTTGACGAGTTTAGTTTCATCAACGGGGGCATCTTCCACCATCACGTCGCGACCGATGATAGCAAATTTCCCTTGGCTCCAGCCGACGACCGCGTTGTCCTTTAGGAAAAGCAGCACTTAGAACTGTGAACCTGAACGGTGCCTTCGGGATTCTTTCAAATGTAGCATGGGTAGGAAATACACCATACGAACTTGACT
>DTYX01000100.1 GCA_012961655.1 Candidatus Poribacteria bacterium | reverse complement strand
CCAAACCGTAAGACCAGCGAATGCGCCAGTCGTCGGTGACCCGAAGGGTATTCGCAAGGGAGGTGGATTTCAACTGGTGACCCAGTATCCCCACTTACGAGGCATGTTGACAATTGAGGAGCAGGTTGCGTACAGAACGCTAATAATCACTTACAATATTCTCAAAGATGAGGAGATGAAAGAACAGATGGGACGGAAAGTATGGAAACCGGATTACGACAGCTTGGCTGGATATCTGCGTGAGGATTGGAATATTAGGGCGTGTTGACGTTGTTGTGAGTCGGAGAAGAAAGGGGAGAAATTAAGATGGATAGAAGAAGATTTTTGCAGACAGTAGCGGCTGGCGGCATTGGGGCTTTTGCCAGCTTACATTTCACCGAGGACGGTTTGTCAGCAACGCCGGAGGAGAAGATTATACCGAAACGCCCATTTGGCGAGACCGGCGAGCAGCTATCCATAATAGGTTTGGGTGGCGTCGTAGTGATAAGGATGCAGCAGCCCGAGGTGAACAATCTCATAAGTGAGGTCATCGACAGGGGTGTCAATTACGTTGACGTAGCGCCAACTTATGGCGGCGGCAAAGCCGAAGAACTTCTCGGACCGGCTCTCAAAGGATACAGGGATAAGATTTTCCTGGCGTGCAAGACAACTAAGCGTAAAAAAGAGGAAGCCTTCGCTGAACTGCGTCAATCGCTTACAAGGCTCAAAACTGACCACTTCGACCTTTACCAGTTCCACGCTATCTCAAATATGCAAGACGTCGAGACTATCTTCAGCGAGGGCGGAGCCGTAGAGGCGTTCGAGGAAGCTAAAGAACAGGGATTGATAAAGCACATCGGTTTTTCCGCTCATTCGGCGAAAGCGGCTCTGGCTGCGATGGATAGGTTCGATTTCGACTCTATCCTCTTTCCTATTAGCTTCGCCCTTTACTACAAGGAAAACTTCGGTCCGCAGGTAGTAGAAAAGGCGAAAGAGAAGGGCGTCGCGCGGCTCGCCATCAAAGCGATGGCGAAGAACAGATGGCCTAAAGATGCAGATAGAAACGAGTTCCCCAACTGTTGGTATCAACCGGTATCTGACCCGACAACGGCGAGTATGGCGTTGCGTTTTACGCTATCTCAGCCGATAACCGCCGCCGTCCCGCCAGGCGACCCTAAGCTATTCAGAATGGCAATGGAGATAGCTTCTCAGATTACGCCTATCACCGAAGTGGAAAAAGAGGAACTCAAGAAGATAGCTCAAAACCAAAGTGAGGAATCGATATTCAAGCTGGACGTTTGATTTTCACGACAGCAAACACAGGGTAATTGGGTTAAGAGTTAAGGGCAGAATATGGACCCTCAGGTATTCATTGATGCAGAAGCAAAGATTTCCGATGTGTGTCAGGAAAATAACATCGCGGCGGTCGTCGGTTCTGCACATCAGACTGATGGCGTCTGGAACAACAGCCTGGCTATTTTTGACCAGGATGGGAAAATCAAAGCTCGCTACGGCAAGACGTTTCTGGCTGGCGAGAAATGCGGAACTTGACCTTTCAAAAGCTGCCGGCGACACGGCTAAAAGAACATCTAATGAGGAAACTATCCTCCGCGACTGGTTCCGAGAAGGATTGAAGTTTGTCGTGCGAGTAGCATAGAATTCACCATGACTCCAATAGCGTTAGTTTTCGTCTTGCTGGCTGCATTACTGCACGCAACCTGGAACTATTTAGCGAAGAAAAGCCGCGATAAACTTGCCTTCCTATGGCTATTTATTATCGCGGCGATGATAATTTATTTCGTGCCGTTTGTATACTGGTTGCGCAGCCATCATATTCCAACTGATGGATGGATATACATCTTTGCCACCGGTTTGATTCACGCGTTTTATTTCTGGTTTCTGGGCGCAGCCTACGAACGCGGCGATTTGTCCACCGTCTATCCTATCGCCCGCGGTACTGCCCCTGTGCTGGTGCCATTTTTAGCCGCTGGATGGCTGCGCGAATTTCCATCGCTTCTAGGAGCGTGCGGCATTGGATTAGTCGCACTTGGAATCTACACCATTAATCTGCCGGATTTTTCATGGGGCGGGATATGGCAAGCCTGGCGAGCTATGCGACACGGACCAGTCCGATTATCATTTTCAACTGGCGTTATGACAACGTTATACACTGTTGTCGATAAGCGAGGTGTGCAGTTTGTTAACCCATTCATTTACATCTATCTGATGTTCGTTCTGTCTGTGTTGTTTCTCACACCATGGATGTTGCTGCGCAAGCGCAAGGAGTTACGTCGTGAATGGCTGACCAATAAGCGAACCATCGGGCTTGTCGGAGTTATGTGTCTCGGTACATATTTATTAATTCTTTCCGCGATGGCGACGCCAAGCAAAGTCAGCTATATCGCCGCCGGGCGAGAGGCCAGCATTCTCTTCAGCGCGCTATTTGGAATATTGCTTCTGAAAGAATTGCGCGGAAGGCAAAAAATTGTGGGCGCGATAGTGATTGTATTTGGACTTGTGTGTATTGCTTTGGCAAAATGATTGCGAAGAAGCGCGTGAAGCCATTTCATCCCTTGAGATTGCAAATCAATCAACTAATTCACGTTTTCTTTCTCCCGTGATATCTGTGTTTCAACGTGTTTCTGTGGCGCAGTGGTTAGCTACTTAAGCGAATGCGGCATAATCTACATCGGCTGGAAATTATGTATCTACAAAAGGAGATAGATATGATAACAGATTTATCCTCTAACCTTATCGAACGTTTAAGTTCCGCTATCGGAAACAAAGTCGACTGCCTCGCTCAATTTCTCTGTTTGCAAGTAGCGGAGGGGCGTTTGCAAACAGGACAGGCAGAGTATACATTGCGGAGTTTAGCGGCATGGCTGAGCGAAGAGGGCTATAATCATGAAGAGCGGATGAAGATTTTGTCCATGCTCTTCAGGGAAGAAGTGGAATTGTTGACTGATTGCTTCTGCGCTGAAGTCGTTTTTGGCACAGCCGGAATCAGGCAGCAACTGCGTCCTGGACCAAATGGCATCAATATAGATATGATACGCTACTATGCCCAAGCGGCAGCCGATGTGGTGAATGCAGCCGGACAAGCCGATGTCGGCGTTGTGGTTGGCTATGACGTGCGCAATGATTCCGACCGCTTCGCGGAAATGGAAGCGAATATATTCGCCGCCAACAATATCAAGGTATACAAGTTCATCGTTGACCGACCAATTCCAGTTATTGCACACTTTGTCAGACAACGAGGCGCGTACTTGTATGTGTACAATACCGCAAGTCACAATCCCTCCGAGTATAATGGGATTAAGTTCGGCAATAATTACGGCGCGCAACTACTCCAAGCGCAACGAGACGCCATCGTGGCGCAAAGAAGGCGTGTGAGTTTAGAAAGTGTAAAGGAAATTAGCATAGCCCAAACGAAGAACATCAAATACGTTGGCGGCGCTGCGGATGTCCAAGCAGGAATAGCTAATATCGACGCTGACTCGTTGTATATGCAGCAAGTGGAAAGCCTTGTGCTTGACCCGGATATGGTGCGCCGTCATAGCCCCAACATCAAAATTGTCTATGAACCGCTCTATGGAACAGGACGAGAACTTGTTCCACAGATACTTCGACAATACGGCTTTCAAGTGGAGATAGTAGAACGCCATGCCAAAGCTGATGGCAACTTTCCGGATTTAAAAAAATTAGACCGCCCCGACCCAGCCGAGGATGTAATTTTGAAGTGGGCTACTAAATTAGCTGAAGGGTGTCGCTCAGATGTCATTATTGCAACAGACCCAGATGCAGACAGAATGGGCTTTAAATTTCGTCTGAGAGACGGCAGTTGGAAACTTTTCCAGGCAAATGAAGCTTGGTCGCTTCTACTGTGGTATCGGCTCAAGAAGCGAAAAGAGCTGGAAGAGAGCGGCAAATTAAAACCTGTTGATTGGACTAAACGATATATCGTTAAGAGTTGGGTTACAATTGACCTTTTGCGAAGTATTGCCAATGAACATTTTGGGATAAATGGCACAGAGGAGACACCCGTCGGTTTTAAGGATATCGCGGAAAGAGTACTTGAGCGCGGCGAGGAAAATTGGGAAGGAGGTTTCGAGGAGAGCAACGGAATGTCCGTCGGTGGACATACCCTCGAAAAGGACGGTACTCTGGCAGCTCTTCTCATGGCGGAGGTGTATGCGTATGCCAAAAGTCAAAATAGGTCGCTGGAGGAATTACTGGACGACATCTACCTCAATCACGGTTACTACGCCACAGTTAATATCCCGCTTGAATTTTCCGGGTTACAGGCGGTTACTGAGCGGGACAGAGTAATGAAATGGGCGCGAAAATTAGCCGGAGAGGAGTCAATTCAAATTGGCGGGCGCAAAGCGATTAAACCTGAAATTGATAAAGTGGAACCGAATTCAATCCGGTTTTTCTTTGACGACGAAGACTATCTAACCATTCGCCCCTCCGGAACTGAGCCCAAAATTCGCTTTTATGGACAGTTCAAACAAGAAGTACGCGATGAAGCGGAATTACAAGAGGTAAAACGTTCGCTTTCCAGAGAACTCAAACAATTCATCGAAGATGTCATAAAGGAAGCCCAAGAATTCCTAAAACAGCGCTCGAATCAAAGTGGAAGCGCTGCATAAACTCTTCAATTGCAAGCCGACCTTTTTAGTCAATCAGTGGGGACACAAAATGAAAATAACCGATGTTAAAGCAACCATCATTCACGCTTCAAGAAGTTATGTTGCTTCTGCCGGTCTAGAAACGCCTGTGCCGAAAAAAGCGCCGACCGAATCGAGAGTTCTGACCAGCGACTATGCCTCTCGAAGGCATATCTGCATCTATCCGCAGGGAGTTCAGACAACGTTGGTGCAAATTAGCACCGACGAAGGAATAACTGGAATTGGCGAATCTCATGCGCCGATAGCTCCGCAGGTGTCAAAAGCCATCATCGACGGTATTCTCGCGGATGTGATAGTCGGGCAAGACCCGCTTGAAATCGACGTTTTGTGGGAAAAGATGTACTCCACCATGAGGTTGCGCGGACACTCTACAGGATTTATGACAGAAGCCATCAGCGGCGTTGATATTGCGCTCTGGGACACTTTCGGCAAAGCGACGAATTTGCCGGTCTATAAACTGCTAGGCGGCGCCTTCCGCGACAAAATTAAGGCTTATGCTTCCGGACTTCCCGGCGCGACAAGTGAGCAACGAATTGAAAATGCAAAGAAGTTCATTCATGAGCGAGGTTTCACCGCGATTAAAATGTCCATAGGGCGTGGAAGTCTTGAAGAGGAAATCTACAACATCGCCGCTGTAAGCGATGCAGTTTCAGATGAAGCGTATCTGCTCGTTGACGCGCACGGCGCTTATGACGCCTACACTGCCATAAATTTGGGGCGCGAACTGGAAAAGTTGCACGTTTACTGGCTCGAAGATGCTCTGCCACCTGAAGATGACATGGGCTATAAAATGCTCTCCGACACCCTCGATTTAGCCATTGCCGCTGGTGAGACTGAATGCAATCGCTATCAATTCCGAGACCGCCTCAACAGTCGCGCCATTGATATTATCCTGCCCGATATATGCCGCGCAGGGGGCATCTCCGAATGCCGGAAAATTGCGATGTTTGCGGACAGTTACAACATCCCCTGGGCAGCACACGTCAGCATGGGTTCCCCAGTTCATATCGCGGCGTCACTGCATCTCGCCGCTGCAACACCTAATTTCCTCATCTGCGAATGTCCCAGCGGCGAAAATCCCATCGGCAATAACCTCTTGAAGGAACCGATTGTCTGCGAAGATGGCTATTTTGAGATTCCACAAGGCCCTGGACTCGGCGTTGAATTCGACGAGGAAGAATTAGATAAAGTCATCGTGGATGACTCGTAATAAGTCTATGCAACCTTTGGCGTCCAGTAGTAAAACCAGAAATATAACAGTTAGAGCTATTTCCATCGGGCTGATTTTAGTGGTCGTCAACTCATACTGGATTGCTATCTCCAGTGAGTTGTGGTACTCGGTATTCACAGCTGTGTCGCTCTTTTTCAACACCATCTTCTGTCTATTCGCACTTATCCAGATAAACTTCTTGTTTCAGCGATTTTTTCCAAAACAAGCCTTCAGTCCGCAAGAACTATCTGTAATGTACATCATGATGTCCATGGTTTCCACAATATCTGGACATACCATGATGATGTACCTTGTAGGGACGCTCACGCACCCGTTCTGGTTTGCTACGGCGGAAAATGAATGGCAATCCCTCTTCTGGCGGTATATTCCCAGTTGGTTCACGGTGAGCGACAAAGCCATTCTAACGGAATATTTTAGAGGCGAGTCAACATTCTATACAACCCGATACATCAAGGCGTGGCTTGTTCCGATGTCGGCGTGGAGCGCTTTTATCTTCTGCTTGTTTTCAACGTTGTTATGTCTCAATGTGCTTATTCGCAGGCGGTGGATGGAGGAGGAACGGCTGACATATCCGATTACCCAGTTGCCGATTGAAATGACGATGAATGCAAACTCTTTCTTCCGAAACGAACTTCTGTGGTGTGGCTTTGGGCTATCCGGGACAATTACCTTGATTAACGGTTTGCATATTTTACTCCCCACAATTCCCATGATACCGGTCAAATTTCACGAGGTGGGACACTACTTTACATCGAAGCCGTGGAACGCCATCGGTTGGACGTTAGTCGATTTTCATCCGTTCATCATCGGGTTGACGTTCTTTATCCCATTGGATTTATCTTTCTCGTGCTGGTTTTTCTATCTGCTAAGCAAATCTGAAAAAGTCTTCGCAAGCTCGATGGGTTGGCATAATCTGTATCTAAATGAGCGTTCTGTTAGCGCATGGATAGCTTTGGGGTTGCTGGCAATCTGGACAAGCAGGAAACATTTAGGGCGAATTGGAAAACAGATTTTGATGGGAAGTCAAGCGAAAGGCAAATTCGACGAGTCAAAAGAACCGATTCGATATAGAACGGCCGTCATATTTGTGATTGTGGGATTTTTATTCATCGGGCTATTTTGCTATTATGCGGGAATGTCGCTCTGGGCGATAGCATTGTTCTTCTTTGTCTATCTAGCGATGGCGTTTGGCATTGCGAGAATTAGGGCAGCGTTTGGCCCGCCTTATCATGAAGTGGTTTTTGTCAATCCGCGGCAATTTATGACCGTAGTTCTCGGAAGCCGGATGATTGGCAGCGCGAATCTGACCATCATGGCATTTCTCTATCCTTTCACTCGATGCCATCGCTCCCACCCGATGCCCAACCAATTGGAATCGCTCAAAATCGCACAACAGGGCGATATGCTCAACCGAAGATTGATGTGGGCTATGATGAGCGCCATCGGCATCGGCGCTATTGCGACGTTTTGGATATATTTGAGCATCGTCTATAAATACGGCGCTTCCGCTAAACTCCACGGCTGGATTGCCGGCATTGGCTGGGAGACTTTCAATCCGCTCCAATCATGGCTCAATCATCCAAGTAGTACGGACAGAACAGCCATTATGTTCATGGGCGGGAATGTTCTGTTTGTGTTCCTTTTAATGGCTATGCGTCACCGATTTATCTGGTGGCCGTTTCATCCAGGAGGATATGTACTTTCAGGCGGCGCGTGGAGTGGGATGTTTTACATCTGGAATGCCGTGTTGATAAGCTGGACAATCAAATGGTTTATACTCAAGTACGGTGGGCTGAAGGCTTACCGCAAAGCATGTCCCTTCTTTTTTGGGCTGGTGCTCGGTGATTATATCATCGGCTGCGGATGGAACATCATTGGACTTATTTTCAATACGCCCGCTTATAGTATCTGGTAAATCAGCAACTAATGTTCTGTGAAATAAATCGTGACATCTTGTAGGTCGAGATGCCGTAAGACGAAGGCGGAGGATTGCTTATCGCAACCCCCTAATACCGATGTCGGTTTGTAATTTCCCATTTTTGATGAAGTGAGTGGTGAGTGGTAACCACAGATTACACAGATTCTCACAGATAAAAACTAAGAGTTTTTCTAATTGAAGATTGACAATTGAAACCAGTAACCAATAACCAGAAAAACGTCGATTTTGGAAAATCGACCTACGATAATCTGTTAGATCACCGGGAACAGATAATCTAATAGGTCGTCCTACAAATTCGTATTGTTCAAGACTTATTTTACAATGCAATGAATTATGTAGGAACAAGGCATCGCCACCACCTGGCTGGCGACAGATGCGCAATTACGCAAGCCCGCCTCGCTTGGACTTAACTTCGTAATCGCTCACGAAGGCGCGTTTTATCCCATGTAGGGCGATTTCCAACGAAGGGTTTTACCGGCATTGAGCGCGCAGGGAGACTCAAAAGTCAACACTACTTTGCCATCGGACAGCGCCATTTCAGCGGATAATTCTTCCTCCCCGATTTGAACGATAACTTTAGTTGGTGTCGCTTCTTTTATAATCCAACCGTTCGCTTCGCTCAAGGGCAAGCCCAAAGTGAAAGTCTTGAGCGTGATTTCGCCATGCTTGACGGATAGTTCAACCTCCCCGATAACATCGGGATGTTCCACTTGCAGGTTACCCGCGTGGCTCTGGCGAAAACTACCCCATGCCTTTCCCGTTGACCAAAACGTCTGAAACTCTTGTGGATTGATTCTCGGTGCAAAGCTAAGCTCTTGTGTCACTGCACTGTATTGATATCCTGACAATCCTAATATCGCACTCCAACTTGCCATCGCCCGCGCGTAGTGATGTCCGCATTCAGCTTCATCCCATGGGTTGCGTCGTTTGCCATCATAGCGCGCGCGAATGCCGCGGATGACCGCAAGTCCTTGCTCGACAAATCCCTCGTAGATTAAATGGACCGCGGCCTGATACTCAAATCCGGTCATCACCTCACTGAAATAGGGAAAAGGAATCTTTGGCCTGCCGCCTTTTGGCCAACTGCAGATGAGCATGGCAGACTCGTCATTCAAGGCGAACGTGCGCATGTTGTTCCAGTGGTCATAGAGTTCTCGCTTGAAGTTGTATTTGTACAGCGATTGCAAGGTGGTACGGACATTTTCAGGCGCAAGCAGATAGCCCAATCCGACAATGTGTGCCATATATTGTCCGACCAATTGGTCGATTAAACAGCCTTCGCCCACTTGATAATCCGGCATCTGACCACTGGTAGCACCCATCCCAATGCTCAGTTCTTCGCGCGGTACAGCGCCTTCAGGAAGAGGGCGAATCTGTTGGATGTAATATTCGCCGTTGAACAGGTTTTCATCTATCCAAGCCCGCCCGCGCTCAAACAGTTCTCGGCAACGGAGGGCAAAATCTGAGTCAGCCATCGCTAAGGCCATCTCTTCGGCAGCGCGTAGCGCGCCCAAATACCATGCTCCCATCATCGGGTTGGGGCCGTAGAATTCCACATCATAAGTATTGTGCTGAACGCCTTCCATGACACCATTCTGGTCGGCATCCCACGAACCCTCCTCCCAGGCGAAGGCCAGAGCTCTTTTTGCATGAGGCCACAACTCCCGTAACAAATCATTGTCGCCGGAGAGTTGCCACTCGCGATATAATTTCATGATGACGCCCATCTGTCCATCGGCGGCGGTTTTGACTGACCCACTGGCGTGTTTCAGCGGCAACGGAGTGCGAAACGCGCCAGCGCCGCTTTCAGCGGTGCTGAATTTCAACTCTACTTCACGCATAGTGCGCGCCAACTCAGGAAAGAGAAACGCCGTCGCCTGTTCGTAGTTCCACACGTGGGTACAGGAGCCCATGCAACATCCGCTGTCATCTCTGCATCCCTCGAATCCGAAGAATCTACCATCAGCGGTGCGAAAGCAGGTTTGGGTTCTAAGAGTAGAGATATTGTTCAGCGCGGCTTCCTTCACTTCCTGTGGCAACGTGCTAGAACAGAAAGTCTCCACAAACTCAATCGTCTTCTGTTCTAACTCCGGCAATTTATCCGCCATATACTTGGCAGCCGACCAAGTATCGGGGAACTTCTGAGTGTAGTAGTTACCGACAAATCCAAGTCCTTCGCCTTCCGAAACGCCCCAGCCGCAGCCTTGCGCTGTGCGGTTGGGAAAATGCCAGGCGAGCAAGAAGGTAATCTCGACTTCACTCTTCGGTGGCACAGCGCAAGGAACGGCGAGGGAAGCGTGAGGTGTTCCAGTGTTATTTGGTGTATCATCCAAGATTCCATCTTCGGAAAAGTCATCCCAGAAATCCAAAAGGTCATTATTCCAGCGCCGGTCTGCCCAAAATCGCCGGTAAGTTACGTCCGTATGAGGGGTTGCCAAAACCATCGTCCCGAATTCTGGAGCATCGGATGGTATTTTCTCCGCGCGCAGAACCAATCCTCGCAAATCCTCTTCATCCCGGTATTCGACAACTCTACCAGTTTCTCTCACTTCCTGTCCATCCATGCCGATAAAATTTTCCACGCTGCCCACTACAGATGCCTGAATCGGCTGCTCGTTCGGATTGGAAAGCACATATCGAAGTACGATAACCGGCAGACCGGAATTATCAGCGTCATGGGGAATCAGCGGATTGAAGGCTTCCAAGCGGATATTCAGAGGCACTGAAGGGTCGGTCAGATGGACTTGCGCCAACGGATAAGCCGCCTCAAAACTGACATAGCGGAAACGGGGAAGCCCCGCCGCAGGCCAAACCGTCCCAAAAGCTCCCTCATACGGAGGTTGAAGTACGCCCTCTAAAACTCGGGTAACAGGTTGTTGGTTGCCCTGCTTTGCCCACAACGCAAAGAAACTGTAACGTGGGACAAAGCCTTTAGATGGACGGTTCATTATCTCCCAATCGCGCAACTGCCCTCGCCCGCCCAAACTGATAGTCCCCGTCCCAATGCCACCCAACGGAAACGCAATTTGGGAGAGGTGTTCTTTGTCGTATTTTGTAAGCACAGGCCATTTGGTTTTCTTATTATATTCTGTCTTTGACATTTTGTTTTCCTTTCATCACAAAGAATGGCGGTATTTTCCGGTGTTGGGTAACGGGTAGAAACCGAATGACTCATTGAAAATTTGCTAATATTATAACATATATTTGCATCTCTTACTACTGAATATCGGATAGGTTCTTATGCCAACGATGACAGAGCCTATTATCGCCCACATTGAACCGTCCACATAGTCGCCCAAAATCAAGCCGAAGAAGAAAGGGACGGCTTTTTTGTGAGTTGCCAAGCCGCCGCGTTTTAGAAGAGCATATTTGATTGCCCAGCTTATCAGGAAGGCAAACCAAAAATAATCCATCGCGTGACTGACGGCTAAAGCGTAGCCGCCGGGGTGAAAAGGCCACCAGAAGTATCGCATTCTCATAGCCATTAAAAAGAACGTAAAGAACAGTCCAATACCCATAAACAGAATGCCAGGGATATCGGGTTTTAGGGGATTGACCAGCCATGAAGCCAGAGGTGCAAAGGATTCTCTGCCGATGAATTCTTTGTTGTTTAAAACGCTGGCTTCGGCGCCGCCACTGTATCTGATATCTAAATTGACCCAGAAAGAAACCACGAAAATAGATGCTGAAAAAGAGCACGATAACCCACACGGACATCCCGGCTTTGGAGCAAAAGACAACCAAAAAGAGCGCGCATAGAATGATTCCGATAAGTGATTACCGAATTAAGTTTTGAAAAAGAGACGGTGTGGGGTTAGCTTCGCTATGACCGCTTCGCTTCCTCATCGGGATTACTTGCAAAACAGGAGATGTGAGCAATCAAATCTCCATAAGTTTCAAACCCATCGGCATCAAAATCTTTCTGAGAAATTTTTATATAACGCCAGTCTTCTCCAGTGTCATCCGACACATCCCTACACCATTTCCTCATTGCTGAATCTTTTCGGTCTGTATCGGTGAACTCTCTCCCCTTCGTCTCAATAATCCAGTTGATATCTCCTTCATCGGCGGATTGTACTGCGACAAAATCAGGGTAGTAGAAGCGAATAGCGCCGCGAGAACTCAAGTAATCCACCTTGAACTTGGTGAAAGACTCGGCTAAAGCGGCGAAACGCTCGATGTCATCGCAGGAATCAAGGAATTCCGCAAAACTCGCTTCAAAATCGTTATACACAGCGACATAATTGAAAACAGTCTTATCGCACTTGAGATGTTTCCGCTGCCAAGGAAACAGCTCTGTTTCGGAAAGTAGAATTGGCGAGGATTGCAATTCTATTTCCGATTGCGTCGCCGTAGCAGTTCCTACCACCTTTGTAAGAAGTGAAACGATAGCATCTTGCGTGATAATCTCCCTGAGTTTCAGGCGAATATCCTCTTTTTCGACATCAATAGACCTTTCAAAGCACTTCTCAGACACATAGCGCTTGACTATCGGATAGAGTTCGTTGAAATTGCAGGTTAGTTTTGCTTCTTTCATCACTCTGTTCGTAATTCGTAATAAAATCTCCTGACCCGTCGGCAGGTAAGTTGGTTTAATCGCCGCCTGATGCACCTCTGTTTCGGTGGTCGCAAACTCCATTTTCAGGAGGATTCTCGTGTCCTCATCAAGCACGCGCGATTCAAAGAGCGATTCTATATTCAAAGGGTCAATTTTGGTGAGTTTTTTGTAATTGTGAGAGTAAATGAGGTTTGTCGTAGGAATCTCGATATCGTATTCCATTTTATTTTTCAGCGGCGTGATTTTGATAGGGGCCGGTGGAGGTGTTGTTACGGTATTGATACCCACACCTTCCTCCTCAAGTTCTCGGACAAAATCTTCAAAGGCTTCTGTCCTGATGACTTCAAGCGTCT
>DTYX01000099.1 GCA_012961655.1 Candidatus Poribacteria bacterium | reverse complement strand
TGCCGATGTGTAGAGGGGAGCCACTGGTATCTATAGCAGGGCCTGCCTGGACGCCCTTGCCTACTTCATCGCCATCGGTGTAGACAAAAATATTTTTCCCATCAAACGTAACGGCAACGTGATGCCAGTTTTCGGTTTCAACTGGCTGATAAGAATTACAGACGCCGCCGACGCAGAACCTCGTGGCGTAGTTATTCGCCCTGTCGAACAAGAAATCATACCCATTGGTGCCGCCGTTAGTATTCGACTTAATCCCTATCCTTGGCCAGCTTGGATGTCCTTTTCCGGTCTTGATAAATACCCATGCCATAAGCGTTCCGCCATCGAGCAACAGGAGTTCCTTTTCATCCGCAACTTCGACCATGCCGTCCACGCCGTCAAACTCCAGAGCTTTGCCAAATTTCCCCTTAACCCATTTGGCTCCGCCGCTGATTTTGCCGTCGAAGCTGTATTGAGAGGAATCCTTTGCGGTCTTTCCTTGGCCATCGTCGAACGATAAAGCTAACACTAAAGTCTCATCCGTTGCGCCATATCCATTTGCTGACCAGATGAGGAATATCATTGTTAAAAGAAACATCCCAGTAATCTTCATTATTGCTACCTCCTTACTGTTCTTACATTCTACCCTTAGATTCCTTAGTAACGGCAAAAATTAGAGAAAACATCATTTCTATTGCCGTTGTCAAATTCTTTAACCCAATTTTAGCATATCTTCTGCTTAATGCCAAGCAAAATTTTGACTTTTTGGTTCTGTTCTCGCTCTTTGGGCATACTCCTCCCTAGCTCAACAAAAATAGACAGTGATTTTTCGATTAGCCTCTAATATTTCATCTCTTCGCCGCGAAGTAGAAATGCCCTGATGTCATAAGCTCCTGGGCGTTCAACTGGTAGAGCGCCGGTTTCTATCATGACCTCTAACGGTGAGCAACGTGTCCTGACAGGCATCTGAACCACTTCATGAAGTCTGGCCGATTCGTAGATGCCCATGATGATTTCTACTGCCGCTCGGCCATTTTTCGCATCTCCTCTATGCTCAACTTTTTCTTCAATCCATTCGACCAACTCTCGCGCCTGGGCTATATGAGGATTTTCCCCTTCTGGAGAATATTCTTCCCAACCAAAAGGTTGGGAATTAGTTGATAATAGCCGCACTCTCCGCTCATCCAAATCCAAGATTCCCTCAGAACCGTAGAACGTTCCTCCTTGTCGATATGGTTGCGCCAATTCTTGGAATAAGATTCCGATGGCGCCGTCGTCGAATTGTACTATGCCGGCGCTCCTATCTTCAATCGGGATTCCCCGTTCGTAGCGGTCTGTTTTACGTTCAATGTTCCCCATAACCCACTGGGGCTGAGGGTCGCTTAGCATGTAGCGCATCATATCCAACAGATGAGAGCAGTCATTTAGTAAACCTTGAGCGCCTTTGGCGACAATATGACGTGGTTCGCCGATTGCGCCAGAAGCAATAAGTTCACGGGCGCGCGTCCAGGCTGGCAGGAAGCGCCGTTGATGGCCTATGGCTAGCTTGACGTTATTGCGTTGCGCCGCAATCATCATCTCATCACATTCTCCAAGGTTAGTAGCCATCGGCTTCTCACAGAGAACAGCTTGAGGTTTGCTGCTACAGGCGGTGATAGTCATTGGAGCATGTTGCTTATGTGGAGTTGCAACACTGACGATATCAAGTTCCTCTCTGTCCAGCATTTCGCGTGCATCATCATAACAATTCTGAATATTGTAGCGTTCTTTGAATTCGTCAAGGGCTACCTTAACTGGGTCCGCAATAGCTACTAGCTCTATCTCATCAACCCCTAAATAGCCCCTGGCATGCGCATTGGCGATTGAACCACAGCCAATGATTCCAGCGCGATATTTTTCCATCTGATAACTCCATTGTGATTTCAAATAAGTGGTCTGAAATAAACGCCATCTGCGACACTTTGGCCGTGTTGAAAATATTGTCCAACTAAAGCCATAACCACGGGATAAATCGCGGAATATCCAAGACCAGCGATGAGGAAGTTAAATCCCGCAAGCCACGGATTTTTGACGGAAATGGCGCACAGTAGCGCGATAGTGCAGAGGCTTGCTAAAAAAATCAGCAGTCCCGACAGACTCCGTGAAAACCGCGAATAATCTCAGGTATGGTAGCGCCTATAATAGTTAACGTCACTCCGAACAATACGAAGTTTGACAAGAGAGCCCAAAACAGAAGTCGAGTTACCTTCGCAAGATGACTCATGTATTGTTCTCCACGAAAGCGGGAATTTAGTCAAATTATAGCAGGCTAAATAGCATCGACGCAAGGAAAAAATTTGTAGGTCTGTAAAAAATTCTGTAATAGAAATTCCCCACGCGGGAAAATATCCG
>DTYX01000098.1 GCA_012961655.1 Candidatus Poribacteria bacterium | reverse complement strand
TTATCGCCGGAGGAGCGAGCGTGTATCTTATGAAGATGTCAGAGGGCAATAAAAAACGCCGGGTTGACGCAATTCAGCGGAAAGCGAACGAGCGCGCAAAAGAAACACCCGAGACAATCCCGCTAAGGAGCGTTTATAGCACGCAGAATAAAGAGCATCTTCAAATCGAAGGGCGAATTCTCAATGGGTTTACTGGCGAACCCATCAAAAACGCGGCGCTTAAAATCGAATTGGGACATCGGACTGGATGCGGCTGCGGCTGTGGAGAAGGAGTGGTAGATGTCAAAATAGAAGTGGGGACCGATGAAGAGGGGAAATTCAATTGCGCTGTTCCCCTTAAGTTTCTCTACGGCGCCAACTATTGGCTTTCGGTAGGGAATGAAGGGGCGAAAAAGTCTTATGACCGGGTTTTACAACCCGGACAGGCAGAGAGGGTTACCGAGGATAGCTTTGAGGATGGGATGGCTATTCGTCTGGAATTTTCTGTAGTCCGATAGAGCCAGGCAACCTGTAGAACGGGCAGCCTTGCCCGTTCAAGGTAATACCTAGAAAGCAAGCGTTCCGACAGATTTGCAATGGCGAAAAATATTGAAAACATGATTACTGATTCGTATAAACTAATTGACTGGTTTGGCAGAATCCCTACATTCCATGATAACGAAGTATTGAGTGTGGAAATGGACCGCGTCAGGCCAACAAAATGCGTATCCGTGCGTGGGAAATGACGTCTGAAGTAGACGATAAAGGCGTTATCAAGCTGCTGCATAAACATGCGTTTGTAACACTAAAATGGACAGGTATAACTAAGATGGTTTTGCGCGATTTCAACCATCAGAACGTCCTGTTTGACATACGGTTTTTTGATTCTGACGATGGGATTCATACGATTTTGGACACGTCTTATGGGCTCAATGGTGAGATTGTCTCCTCGGAGGTGCAAGTTGAACCGATTGAAGTTACCATTGGTTGTTACCGAAACATGTCACCCCGCTGGGGTTTTTGTGTGATAATCTGCCATTAACTATAAACATTCCGCTCCTAACGGAGCTAAAGCGTCCGCCCCCGAACCCAACACAGAGATGAAAAAAGTTATTGCGCTAAACATCAGCATAACATGAAGAGTGAGAAGAAGAAGCATGGAACAAGAATACCCAAAACCGTTATTGCTCATTATCAATGAGCCACCAGAATATCAAGATTTGTTTATCGATGCCTTCGGCGACGAACTCAACGTCATTTGCATGCCTGCATTGAAGCCGCAACTCAGAAGGCAATTGAAAGAATTGGTTCAGCAAGAAGAGATTTGTGGCGCTGTCTGCGGGTTGGATACTTCAGGCGCAACCGCTCAACGGTCAGCGTGGTTCGCAGCGCGACAAATCTTTCGCATGGATATCCCCGTGGTATGTTGTACAGAACATGAATATGGCGAAAAAACATGGAGGATACTAAAAGGGCGATTTCCAGAGTTGAAGGCGGAAATTCCCTATTTTGCTTTAGCGGAGGAAGATGACATTTCCGTAGTTTTGCAAATAAATTTTTTCTAATCAACGAGGGGAGGAGGAGATGAAAATGGGAATACAACCACCACCAGGAATAATTGATGAGGACATCAGCGCATTTTGGAAATTCCTGCAAGGGCTTCGCGTCAAATTGAATGGAATTGACCAACAGATGCTCGAATTCTCACGTCAAATTGATGCGCAGGAGCTTTATACCTCCACCGCCCCTCTCGTAGAAATTGGTCCTCGTCCCCCACACGATGGTAATTTTCACATCAGGCTGATTGTCAAATCTCCTGATGTGAGGAGAACCCGCCGGGAACATTCCAAGATGTGGAACTTGGTTGAAGCGGCGGTTCTTCAATTGGAGCCACAGTTGGAACGGATTAGTCTACCCGCGGAATGTCAGCCATTGACACCGGAAGAGAAAGCGAGAAAAACAGAGCGAGAGGAGAAAAGAAGGGAAGAAGAAAGGGCTTTAAACGAACTGGTAGCGCAAACCCTGGGCGGAGACAAGCAGGCGTATCAACGCTTGTATGAACAAGTCAGGCTGATGGTTCAAAAGATTTTGATCCGGCGTATTATTGAGAACCGAGAAACGATTGAAGGCGAAATTCTTTCGTATCTGTTTAAGAACATTCATCTATTTCGACCGGAACGCGTCTCTTTTAAGACATGGGTAAATCGAGTCACGTTGAACCTTGTTGTCAGAAACGGTTAGATTAAACAGAGCTACCGACATTGTTAGGTTAAAATACACAGGAGTAGGGAAATAGTTTGCGTCTATGTACTCCATGATGGAACATCCAACGCCTTCTTGCACCTGCCTAGAATGTCTTTCTGTGAAATTACCTTCCCCACACTCAAGTGTGGGGCTAAATGGCGTTATGATTGTCAACCGCGAGTATCAAGGAGCGACGCCGTATAAGAATATGAAGTTTTCAAACCTCGCTCGTGAGTTTATTGTCAACGGAAAGCAGATTGAAGGCGCCATGGCGCATAGTAAACAATACATCAATAGCCAAAAGTATATCTCCGCTGACGGTGGATTTCGTCGGATAGTTTGGATACCCAAAATCCTGAAGGACGAGGTTGGAACGCTTCTCAACGCTTTAGCAAGGACAGCGGGTATTGAGAATTTCGCGGACATGATTGCTGACGAAAGAGAGGCGTGCACAGAGGGAAGCGTGCTGGAGTATATGCGGAAGGTAAACCATCCTGCCTGCAGGGTTGCGCCTTAGCTACCCTGACCTGGCAATGGAATCTATGATTTCAAACTTTAAGTTCACTTGTTCATGTAAAGGAAAAGGAAGGAAGGGAAGGATTGCTTCCTTTCCATCCCTTCCACGCGTTCCTTACGTAATAGTTCTATGCTCTACCTTTACGGAGAATTGGTATAAGCGAAGAGGAGGAATAACTATGTCCAAATCAGCTTCGGCTATGGTTTTACATAAGTTTAACGAACCGTTGGAACAGCGGGAATTTCCGTTGC
>DTYX01000097.1 GCA_012961655.1 Candidatus Poribacteria bacterium | reverse complement strand
GGCAGTACAAACATTTGCCGCAGTGCGAAAAACATTCCACGCATACTCTATCGCCTACTTTTACATTAGTGACACCTCTCCCCAGTTCAACAACCACACCGCTTATTTCATGCCCAGAAGCCTTTGTACCTCTGCCCCAATGCCCCCAATAGCTGTGAAGGTCGCTACCGCAGATGCCGCAGCTTTTTATCTTCAAGAGTACATAATCCGGTTTGGGAGCCGGTATTTCCACTTCATCAATCCCAATCTGTTCCACATCTCGATAAATAGCCGCCTTCATTTTTCCTGCCATCTGTTTCCGTTCTCCTGAATATTAACAAATATTACAAGTTCACGCTTCACGGGAAATTGCTCCGATTATTCATCGGAGTCTTACATCTCCTCCACGTGCGTTTATACTCTCTGAGGAACTCCCAGCGAGTTTTTGAAGGTTCAAAGCAGCATTCAAGTCTCTGTCTATTATAATTCCACAAGACTCGCAGACATATTCACGCTCTGACAACGTTAGTTCCGATTTTACCGCGCCACATGCTGAACAAATTTTGCTTGATGCAAAGAACCGATCCGCTACTATAAGTTCAATTCCATTCCATAAGCATTTATATTTCAATTGCCGTTTTAGTTCACCAAAACTAACATCAGCTATCGCTCTACTCAAACGTCGGTTTTTTAACATTCCTGCAACATTCAAATCTTCAATAACGCAAGCGGAAGGCCTTTTTGATGGTGGCTTGGATTTCGCCACTATCTCCGAAGTTGCTTTGTGGATAGCATCCTTGCGGATGTTGGAAATGCGGAAATGAAGTTTGGCTATTTGCAGGCGGGTAATCTCTCTTCTTTTACTTCCTTTTTTCTGCCGTGAAATTTTTCTTTGCACTCGTGCAAGCTTCTTAAGCCGATTGCGTAGTGCCTTACGGCTTTCATAGATAGAAGAATCAGAACAAACTGCCATCTTCTTTAAGCCCAAATCAACGCCAATTGGTTCTCCAGTAGCGGCAGGAATGGAGATATCTTCTTCAACCTGAACCGATACAAACCATCGTCCAGCACGCTCAGAAACCGTTGCTGAATTTATTTTAACTCCATTTGGAAGATAGCCTTTTTCTTTCAGCGAAACTTTGCCGATGCGCGGTAGCTGAATTTTAGATTCCTCTTTTGCATCCGTTATATGAATAGCACCTGTAAGCCTAAAACCTCCCAATCCTTTCTTCTTTGATTTGAACTTGGGAAATCCAACTTTTCCTTTCAGTTTCCCTTCTTTAAGAAGTTTTAAGCGTCTGAAAAAATTAGCGTAAGCTTTGTCAAGATTCCTGAGAGCTTCTTGAGGAGCACATTTCGACACTTCATACATCCATTGGAACCACAAAGACACCAAGAACACAAAGGAAAAATTTGTGTCTTTGTGCCTTCGTGGTTAAATTTCATTAATAACCAATAACCAGGGGAACTCTGTTTCTTTTAGAGCATTGAGCTGTTTATGTTGTTCTATTGCATTCGGAGACTTTCCTGTTTTCTTGTATTCTTCAATCCTTCTGGCAAGCCCCCAGTTGAAGGTAAATCTGGCAGCTCCAGCGTGTTTTTTTAGAGATTCGAGCTGTTTTTTGTTTGGGTCTAATTCTGTTTTATAGGCGCGGTTAATTTTCATTTACAACCTCCATTACAGCCTCAAGGAGTGAATTTTTATATCTAATCGCGCCAATAGTAACTATCTGTTGGAGCCAGCAAAGGGCGGAGTGGAGTTTGATAGAACAACGGGAAAGAAGGATTGTTTAAATATTTACTTTTATAGTTTCTCCAGTGTCGGCTGATTTCATCGCAGCGTCATAAATCATCATTGCTCTGCGCGCTTCTTCGGGTTTCACAGCCAATTCAGCGCCTTTGTTTAGCACATCGGAGATATTTTGATAGTACGATTTCCAACTGCCTCTGACACTGTCAATCACTATCTCTTTGACCTCGCCATTTACTTCAGTGAACACCCTCGCCCTTTGCGCTGGATTCTCCGTCGCCGCGTCGATATCGCCTTTCACCATCGGGTCCTCCTGTGGGTCGAGTCCGTATTTAATCAAACCGCCGGTCTCGCCCAACACATACCAGCGCGGTTTATCGACGCGCGCGAGGTTGCTAATCTCTATCTGATATAGCACACCATTCTGAAAATGCAGAAGCAACTTGCCATAACTACCGACATCTATGTCCCAGCCGCGATATTGAATCTCGCAAGACACCCGCTCGACTGCTGAGGGTACTAATTGCAGAGCATGGTCTAACAGATGCGCGCCCCAGTCGTACATAATCCCGCCGCTTTGAGCTTTTACTCCACGCCAACCCCTCGGCGGGCCGTAGCGCATGATTGTCGACTCGAAATAAAACGGCTCGCCAATCATACCGTCCGCTATCACTTTTTTCACCGTCAGGTAATCCCAATCCCAACGCCGATTGTGAAACACGCTGAGCATTACATTGTTACGTTTGCTCGTCTCAATCATCGCATCCGCCTCAGCCGCGTTCATGCACATCGCTTTGTCTGTGACGACATGCTTGCCAGCGTCCATTGCCTTGATGGCAAGTTCGGCGTGAGTGTTATGCGGAGTTGCAAGAACAATTAAATCGACATTGTCATCCTTGAGCAAATCGTCAATGCTAGCGTAAGTTTTCACTCCTCGCTCTTTAGCGGCGGCTTCTCGGCGCGCGGCGTCGCGCGTCGAAACTGCGTAAAGATTTAACCCATCCGCTAATGGAATCAAATAAGTATGAAAGGACCTACCTGCATAACCGTATCCAACTACTGCAGCATTAATCATGATGTAAATCCTCCTATAATATGTTGAGTTTCATAGAAAGATTAACATATATCTCATAAGGAATCAATAGAATTTACTATCAATGATGTAAGTAATCCTGATAATCCTGTGAAGAAGGGATTCTACGGTAGGTTCTGCGTTATAGACCTTTCAAATAATGTTCAACTCGATATTCTTCTTTTTATACGACTTTTTCAGTTATCCTCTTTTGCGGTAAAGATATGAAAGTTTTCCTTCCCTTACTTCCTTTTCTTCCCGATTTTCGGGATAAGATGCTTGCACTACTATTCTAAGTGAAAAACTCGTATTTTTACTAGCAGGGCAGCATCTTCCGCGCCGGCTCAACGCCAAAGGGAGCGACTCGAATATACTGACCCCGCATATAGCCTTCGTAGCTGTCCATATAGACGAACAGCACCAAATCTGGCTCAACTTCGTACATTGCCCCCATTGCCCACAGGCCAGCGGTATCGATACGGTAGGTCTGCCAGGTCATGCCACTATCGTGGCTGGCGTATAGCCCCAGTCCGGGCATGCGTCCTGCTACCAGCAACACACCGGAGGAGGTAGCCAAAGCTGTGGCGGCGTAACACGGAAAGGGTCCGGAAGTGGCAGGTCCCCAACTCTCCCCACCGTTCTCCGACCAGATTTCCCACATCCATGGCGAGTAGATGGGACGGACCAGGCATAGCACTTTACCCTCTCGAGTTTGAACTGTTGAGGTACATTCACACAAATCATATTTCTGCCCGACCGCTGGTGGTCCATTCAAAGGCACTGGAGCTGACCAGGTTCTGCCATCATCAATAGAGCGAATGGAGTAGGCTGCGTTTTGCCACGTTCCCCACTCCCAGATGTTATGGTTGCTATCATGACCGCTGCCAGGGATGCTACCGACCTGGAATGCTAATAGTGTGCCATCGTTCAGTTGGAGAAATCCATGCGGGCTGTGCAACTTCATCGCCGCTTCATTCG
The DNA here is from genome assembly GCA_012961655.1 of Candidatus Poribacteria bacterium. Classification (GTDB taxonomy): domain Bacteria; phylum Poribacteria; class WGA-4E; order DTYX01; family DTYX01; genus DTYX01. The sequence goes on along the minus strand of DTYX01000097.1, from coordinate 1,931 downwards.
CCGGCGGCAAGAAGGGAGCGCGCTTGACCTTCAGAGGCTCAGACCAGGTTTTGCCATTATCCTTTGATTCAGAGGTAAAGGTATCTTCGTCACGGTTAAAAAGTGTCATCAGTCGTCCGCTACGAGTCGTCAGAATCTGGCCGCCGGGCCAGCCTTTTGCTTCTAGCGAAGTCCATCTTCGCCCATTGTCGGTAGAACTCACCAGGTCAATTTCCGAGCGGTCACTCACAGCCATCAACAACACTCCGTTTGGAGCACGCGTGATGCCGGCAGCGCGCTGTTGCTGTCCACTACCGTGGGGATAAGGGAGAAACCAGTTTTGCTTAGGCGCAAGGGTGACATCCCATGGCCTGGTCCGCGTCCGCTTGCCTCGGATATGAAGCTCTTTGAAACTCGAACTCATATCGGAGTACCGCCAGGCCTCCAAGCCAATAAAGCCTGGCTGCCTATAAGTATCGTCTCGAACGACCGACATAGGGCGTCCATCGACCCACAGTCGAAACTCATTGCCACTGACATCCAGACGAGCTTGATGCCAAATTCCACCTTCAGTAGCTATCCCGTGCAGCATCTCCATCGAAAGAACTTTCGCCCAGCCGCTGTCATCGACCTTAGAAATCACCCCCCAGAAATGCTCCGCCCGGGCACACTGGCCGATGCAGGGAAAGTGAGCCAGGTAGTAGTGTCGAGCATCTTGAGCGCGGAAAACAAATCCTGCCCCGCAGTGACCCGCATCCCAGCGAAACTTGAAATCTGCTTCAAAGTCTGAGTACGTCGCACCGGTATAAAACGCCAACAGTTCATCCGCGTTGGTAGCGCGCTGTCCATCATAAGCGCTCGCTCCACGGCGGACAGGGCTAGTCGGCGGGCGGATAATACCATGTTCATCTTCGCTCCACCGACCAGCGAGGAAATTCCATCCGCTGCCATTATCCATCCTCAAATCCATCTTATTCTCCTTTAGAAACGATTATCCCAAAACTTCCCTCGCCTCTTTAATTCTCTGCTTTACCTCCGGGTGGCTAACCCTGCCACCATATAAATTGTCGCGTTGCCCGGTCACCACGGTAATAAGCCGCTCCGTAGGTCAAGTCCGACTCAATTTTGGAGTGATAGAGCATCATCGCTTCTTTCACCGTGGCGAAGATGTCGCGTAATCTCGCCTCGAGATTGTTGCGGTCTTTTCTGAGCGCTGAAACATTCTGTAGAGTTTTCGAGAGGAGATACGCCAGTCGATTTCCCTGACGGACGCAGTCGACTCGGCGGCGGGTAATCTCACTTTTAGCTGCGCTATATGCGCTGTTAATCTGTTCCCACGCCTCGTCACGCACATCATTAGGCCACTCCGCTAGTTGCACAAAAGAGTGCATCCGCCATGCCCCATAAGACACCTAGTTCGTTCGTCAGCAAGTCATAGATGCCATGTGATATGCTCAGCGAAGTATTGGCGGCAATGACCAGATACGGGGTTGATGCTTCTTCGATAGTGGATATGCGATACCCATTGACCGGTAGCTTGTCAGAAAGAAGACCCTGTTCTCTAACGAACGACGTCGCTCCGATATGAATTTGCGCTCCACTGTGGCGTATGTTTCCATCGGTGACCACAGGCAGCTTCGCGCCGCTCATCTTCTCGATTACACGCACCATATCATCCACAGCTGCCGTAGCATGCTGACCGATGTCAGTCGCGAGCACTAATGTCGCCTGGGAATTCCCATTCCGCACAAGGGTGATTATTTTCTGGCTCATAGATTTCTCCTTGCTACTAAAGATGTTTGCGCTGAATGCAAATTGTCGAAAATATTAAATTCTGTCGTTGCCAAATTCTCGTTCAGATTAGCATATTTTTTCCCTCATGTCAAGTGGAAAAAAATCACTGGACTGACCCGAAAATTCAGCCTCATTAAAATGCCTACAATGTTAATTCC
>DTYX01000096.1 GCA_012961655.1 Candidatus Poribacteria bacterium | reverse complement strand
CACTTAAGTGTGAGGGAAGCAATTCATTGCGCATCCATCATGATTTCATTTTTCATAGTGTTTTCAGTTCCAACTTATGCTGCCTTCAACGACATCGGTGTTGGCGCTCGGCCTTTGGGATTGGGTGGTGCTTTCGTCGCGGCGGCTGACGATGGGAATGCGATGAGATACAACGCCGGCGGATTGGGATATATCGACGATATTCAACTGAGTTTAACTTATGCACGCCATTTTTCAGGGTTGATAAATTATAACTACGCCGGGATTGTGATACCTCTTGGCGGCGCGGGTTCATTCGGGGCGAGTTTTGGGCTGCTGTCTGAAGACGCTAAAATTTACAAGGAACAGACGATAACTTTTGCTTACAGCAGAAGACTATTGCATCAAATTTCGACGGGCATTAACCTCAAGCTGTTCGGCACAAGTTTTGATGAAAGCAATGAATGGATACAGGAGAATCCTTATTTTACCCAAACTTCGACATCAGCATTTACTGTTGACTTGGGCTTACTGGCTAAACCGGTTGACGGCTTGAATCTTGGCATTGCCGCGGAAAACCTGATACCCGCTAACGTCAACATTTCAGATGATGTACCAGACGATGACAAGAATATTCCTGTTAACATCCGCCTGGGATTAGCGTATAACCTCTCCGCCATTGCCCAGAGCGCTCAACAAGAAGCCTTGAGAGATATTCTGGCAAAGACGCAAATTATGTCTGAGTTCAGTATTCGTAACGGCGAATCTGAAATCCACCTCGGCGCAGAAGCATGGGTTCATAAAACTATTTCAATCCGCGGCGGCTATGCTAACAAAAGTGGAGTACATTCCAGTTCCAGCGTTGCCATAGGCGCAAGCGTTAGAGTTCCCATCTCTGAATCCGCTTTGCAATTTGATTATGCCTTCCAAATCATCATGGGCGGATTGAAATCCAACGCAACGCATCGAGTTTCTACAAATATCGTTTTTTAACTTGGTTTGCATTTATCCAGGAAGTCGTTATGTCAGTTAAAAATATTCTAAAAGGCAGTTTGTTGTTAATAACTTTTCTGGTGTCGACTCCCGATGCGAACGCACAAAACAGACTTAAAATTGCAGGTTTTGCAGGAATCGTAAATCAACCCCGCTCCCAGGGTGGCGGAGGCGAAACATTTATTCGGCCGGGAATCTCAGGACGCCTCAATTTGACTCGAAAATTAGGACTACAATTCGATTACGCCGGCAGGTGGCGGAGAAGTCAGAGCGGCACAGACGATGCAAGTAATTTCACCGAACAGACATGGACGTTTGATTACTTCTCGACGAGTCTCGTTTTGACTCTGTATGCGTTCCGAATTAGTCCCTGCATCTATCTTGGCTTCGCCTTCCGGCGTGGATACCAACGGAGCACTTCAACCAAGCTGCAATTCAACTATGAAGGAATTAACAACGACTTCTTCTTCGACCTTGGCGCCGGAGCTAATTGGGACATCTATTCTCACTGGTTTGTCCGTCCGGAGTTTCGAGTCTGGTGGCGTCCAGAAATTGATTCAAGTTCATTTATCCGAGTTCCAGTTCTCCGTGGTTTACTAGCTTTGGGTTACAAATTCTGATATGACTTCGGTGCGATGACAGCAGGTTTGTGGAAATGTATCGACCATTGACCTATGCTACTCAAGATGAAATTCGTATGAAATAATTGAAAGGAGATATAATTTTCGTGAATAAGCTAAAAATAACTATACTTACAGCGTTTATATTTCTCACCCTATCCTCTAAAATGATAGACGTTCACGCGGCGGTAACTTCCATCGGAGAGATTAACGTCGAGGGCAACAATCAAGGGAAAATGCTCGCGTCTTCTAAAGCGACGCTGATTGCGACGATTATCATCGACCGTTCGTTAGCTGAACCGGGCGAAGAGATAAAAACGATCGAGTTTATAATGCCCACTGGATTTTCCGCTGACCCATCTGAAGTTACAGAAGTCGTGCTGAATGCAAAGGATTCCGATTTTACTCCGAAAGTCTCGGGCAATTCGCTGAGAATCGAATTGGCGGAACTAATTTTGGATGTGAATACAGTTGCAGAGATTGTTTTCAAAGTCAGCACCCCCAGCGTCACGATGAAAAACGCACGATTTCTAGTGCGATTGAGGAATTTCTTTGACGAGGCGATAGGTGATTTTGTCCGTCCCGGACCAGCTGATGGCAAACCCAATAATGATAGCTTTACATTAACCGTCATACCGAATATACCTCCTCCAGCGCCAACGGGTTTGAATGTGAAAGTAGACCCGACAGGCGAGAACGATGTGTTTATAACCTGGCAAAAATCGACCGACCCAGATGTCAGCGGATACTTCATCTATCGTGATAACAACCCGCGCATAAATGTCGTCGGTATTGATACGACCACATTCAGGGAAATCAACGTTCCGCCAGGAACACACGCATACACGATTGAAGCTTACAAGGGTTCAGGTCAGTTGGTATCCCCCAAAACAGAAGCACAGACAATTAATGTCAGTGAAGATAGAAAAGCCCCCGAATCACCGTTGAATTTTACCATAAAATTGATAGGCGGCGGGGTGGAGTTAAAATGGCAAGCCAGCCCAACGGTAGATGTGGTGAAATATATCGTATCCTTTGGCAAATCAATGGGCAGTCTGGAACTCATCAGAGAATTTGAAACAGAAGTTGGCCGAGAAGAGTACGGTTTCACTGACCGAAGGCAATTAGAAATCGGAAGGTTTATCTATTCCGTTGAAGCGGTGGATGAAGCCCAAAACAGGTCAGAGCCTGCAATCCAGGAACTTCGCCTGCTCGACAAACCGTATCCGAATCCTTTTACACCCCTATCATCAGACCCTAAATTCAATCGAGTGACCTTTTCAACGCGCGGACTAAGCAATGTCAAAGGTGAATTTACCGTAAAGGTCTACAACATCGACGGCATTCTGGTGAAAGAATTGATTGCTCCTCTGGGCGAACGTGAGTTAACCTGGGATGGCAAAGACGATGATGAAAAACTGGTTGAAAGTGGAGTATACATCTATCAGATTCAAGTGGGCGAAGAGTTTTCAACCGGGACGGTCATTGTCGCAAAATAGCCTCGGATAGTTGAAAGCTACATATCCGACATCAGCAAATTCCACGCCGCAACTGAACTTGGGTCGTTGGGCGTTTACCTGATAAACTGAGAAGGAGATAGTCATGAGACGCAATTCATTCATTGCCGGAATATTGTCATTGCTTGTTTCGGGATTAGGTCAGATATACGGGATGTTTCCGATTGTATACCTGCTTTCGCTAGTATTCTCGCTACCGTGATGCCCGTCCACCGGACGAACGCTTCGCGTCCTCAAAATAGGGGCACTTTTCTTTCGACGGATGGAAATTCCATCAATGTTGGCCATCTAAGCTCCAACGGATTTTCCACCAGACCATCTATTGTCAATATCCATGACTCTTCTGAAGAATCTGGCGGTTTATCTCCCATCATATTTACGACGTACAATGATGACATGATTTTCTTTCCTTTCTTAGAACAAGCAAACTGCATGTTCTACACTTTTCCCCAACGGTTGTTCCTGATTTGGGCTCAATATACCACATTCGATTTATTGTATGCCTTTTTGTAACGTAGCGCTTATGAATTTTTATGTGAGGAGTCTGGGGAGGACGGGAACAAGAGCGTTGCATAAAGCTAGAAAACAGGTTTTTCTCATATCACGTTTCACGCATCACGAACATGAGACTTATTAAGATTATTTGGGGTCCCTTTCGAGTCTACGTAGAGCCGTATTTTTATCAACTGTATCTCACATCCACATTGTCCGCACTTGGACTTCTGGAATATAAGCGCGCGGATGCTGCGTCGCGATAAACAACGCCATATCCGCGATATCTTGTGGCATCATCAATTTGGTCGGGTCATCGTCGGGATGATTCTCAGTTCGAAGTTTACTTGTGACTGGGCCAGGGCAAATAACACAGACTTTGATATTGTGCGGTCTGCCTTCGGCGGCGATGGCTTCGGTGAAACCAATCACGCCGAATTTCGATGCGCAATAGCTGCCGTAGCGGGGGTTGCCGCGTTTGCCCGCGCCCGAAGAGATGTTGATGATATGTCCGCTACGTTTCTCCATCATAATCGGAAAAACTGCTTGAGTACACAGAAATACGCCTTTGAGATTAACCGCCATTGTCAAATCCCAATCCTCTTCTCGAATGTCCATCAAGTAATTGTGAATAGCGACGCCGGCGTTGTTGACGAGGATGT
>DTYX01000095.1 GCA_012961655.1 Candidatus Poribacteria bacterium | reverse complement strand
TTATACCATTTTGCTTTATTTTCAAGAATCCGAATTCCGATTTCACCTCCCAATCCCGCCCAACTCATCGGGTTTCATTCCTCTATGATATATTCAAAAAGCAGATACGAAACTGCTAGAACGATTAAACTGTATCCCACAAGCAAGATTAGCCAGATATCCTCCAGCAAAGATTTGTCATTTAGAATTGAAACTGTACACTTCGAGGCGGCGATAATAAGGGGAAAAAGGATTGGAAATAGCACTACGGAAAGTAAGCTTTCGCGCCCTCTGGCGTTGCTAGACATGCCGGCGAGCAGAACGCCTCCAGCGCAAAATCCCAGCGTGCCAAGGGCGATTACCCCAGTTAGCCGCAACCAATCCATCCAATTAACCATCTCCAGCGCGCCGAAGAAAATCAAGGCTATTGGAGTTATGCAGATATCGATAAAAAATAGAATCATCGCATTACTGAAAACTTTGGCAAGGTAAAGATTACCAGGGCCTATTCCCGTTAGACGCAATCCTTTCAAAGCGCCATTACGACGTTCGATATCAAATGAACGATTCAAGCCGATAACCCCAGAAAAGGTGAATGCAACCCATAATACGCTGCCTGCCAGTTTGCCAAGTTCTTTAAGCCATTCTTGACGGTCAACCTTCAGAAGAGAAAACGGCACAAAGACCGGACCGAAAACAAAGCAGAAAACCAAGACAACCAGAAGGCTGAAGACAAATATCAAAATAACGGCATCTTTAGTTCTCAGTTGGAGAGTTAAATCTTTTCTGATTAAATAAATAAGCTGTTTGAGCGACTTCATCCTGTCAATTTTCTTCCGTATTGCTGTTGTAAATCTGTGACTGTAATCTCCTTTTTAAACCCGACCTCCTCAAGGCGACCGCGAAATAAAAACGTGAATCTCGAAGCAGCTTCATAGCCCAATTGAATGTCATGGGTAATAAAGATAATACCAGTTCCCTTCATTCGCTCATCGGCAATTAATTTGAGTATCAACTGTTTTGCGTTGGCATCCAAGCCGGTAAACGGTTCATCTAAAAGCAAGATATTAGGTTCGTGGATTAACGCTTTGGTAATCATAAATCTTTTGACCATACCGCTGGAGAAGATTTGGATGGGTTCATGAGCAAAGGGGGTAAGACCCACATAATCAAGCAGCGCTTCGATCTTTTCGTCCAGATTCTCCACACCATAAAGCCGACCGAAAAATTTCAGATTTTCGTTGGGCGTCAATTCGAGGTAAGCATTAGGTTCATGCGCGACTAAACCGATTTTAGAACGGCATGGCAAGGGATTTTTAAGAACATCTTCGCCGTTTATAGTAAGCCAACCCGATGTCGGTTTCATCAGAGTAGCAATAATGTTCATAAAGGTGGATTTTCCAGCGCCATTTGGGCCGAATATAGCAACCGATTCGCCGTTTTCTACACTCAAATTTACTTTTCTCAGAATTAATCTGAGACCTAACTGTTTAGTTATATCCTTTGCTTGTAGTAACATTCTCTCTCTTTTTTCAAAAGTTGGCTGTTATTCGTCAGAAACAGGCGTTGCTTTTACATAGAATACCATAAATATAAGAAGATTGTCAACAACGACTTTCGACCACACACAAATTCCCTTCGCGAAAAAGAGTGGCTGCCCGAAGTTTTGCCGGAAGTCTTGCGACTTCCGCTACCGCTACGGAAATTCTCAAAAATTGCCCGACAAAAAATTATTGACACTTAAACCTAAAGATGATATCCTATATCCGAAATGGAATTATAGAATTACGAGGGTGAGTTAAATAATGGTAAATTGCATGGATAGCTTTTATGGCGGGATGGCTTTTCTAATTTTGTGATTTTTACAACCAGCATAAGTTTCGCGACTATCGGTCGCGGAACATCCGCAGGTTGTTGCAACAGACAAAACGAAGCAATTTAAGCCATCCCTCTTTTTGTCATGTTGAGATATTTTATCGGTGAAACACTTTATAAAAAACAGAGTTGATATAAGTAATTTTCAATATTAAACTTGCTCTTTTCTGTATTGCGTACC